>JBNMJI010000146.1:0-5299 GCA_050873725.1 Roseburia sp. | reverse complement strand
TATATATATAGAAAGAATGAGGTGTGATAATTATAAAATCGGGGTTATCTACTGGGCAAGAAGGACAGAGATTTATTCAAGTCTTTATGAGATTTATTTCATCACATTCTGTATGTTTGTCCTGTTTGTTCCGGTGATTGCCTATGTATTTTATTTTATGCACAAACAGATTCAGACGCCGATAGATCAGCTGATTCGGGCAACCGGAAGAATGGAAGCGGGAAATATCGGAGCGCAGGTGGATGGACCGCCAATGCCGAATCAGGAATTTGATTATTTAAGGGAAAGTTTTAACAGTATGTCTTCCCAGATGCAGTATTTGTTTGAAAATGTGTATGAAGAAAAGCTGGCAAGAAAAAATGCACAGCTGCAGGCATTGCAGGCACAGATTAATCCGCATTTCCTAAATAATACATTGGAAATGATGAACTGGCAGGCGAGAATGTCGGGAGGTATGGTGGTTTCTAAAATGATAGAAGCTCTGGGAACGGTGCTGGATTATCGCATGAACCGTGCAGGAATTAAGGAGATTCATCTGGCAGAGGAGCTGCAATGTACGGATGCTTATTTTTATATTATGTCCATGCGGTTTGGAAAGCGTCTTCAGATTGAAAAAGAGATAGATGACAGTCTTTTGTATATTATGGTGCCGCCGCTTATTCTGCAGCCAATTGCCGAAAATGCCATTGTACATGGCGTAGAAACTTCTAAGAGTGGCAGTATCCGTCTTAATATTTATCATGATGAGGGAACGGTGTATTTTAAAGTTTATAATTCCGGGAAGCCGCTTACGGATGAGGAAGAAGAAAGGATTCAGGCAATCTTAAAGGGTGAGGATGACAAGCTGCCGAAATATAAAGGCCGGCATACATCGATAGGAATCCGCAATGTAAACAAGAGAATCCAACTGGTGTATGGTATGGAATATGGACTTACCATAGAGCGGGGGGAAGATGACTGGACAGTTTCCACGATACGGATTCCGTATCATCATGAGGAATTGGGCGATTCCGACAATGAAAAGAGCAAAATTGAGCAGGAATTAATTAGAATGCAAAGAACAAAAAATGACAAAGGGCAAGAATAGACAAATAATGTCAAACACGTCTAATGCTTGTTGTGTAATCTGCCTTTATAATACAAGTATAGTAAATGATAAGTTTACTGCTAACCAATTATAAGGAGGATATGTAAATGAAGAGAAAAGTTTTATCAGCATTGTTAATCACAGCAATGGCAACATCCTTATTAGCAGGATGTGGCGCAAAAGACGACAAGACAGATGGTGGGGCAAAAACAACAGAGAGCAACGGAACAGCAGATGAAGGTTCTCACAACGATGTAACACTTAAGACTGTATCTATGTTTGGGGGAACAGATCCACAGGCTGAAGTTTACCAGAGCATCAACGAGCAGTTCATGAAAGACAATGATTGGGTAACAATCGAAGACGATTCCCAGTCATCCGATGAAGAGTGGAAAGCTTCTGTAGCAGCAGATTTTGCAGTAGGAAATGAGCCAGATGTTATCCAGTTCTTTACAGATGCAACTGCAAATGATGTACTTGCAGCAAACAAATTCGTAACCATTGAAGAGATTCAGAAAGAATATCCGGAATATGCACAGGATATCAAAGCAGATGCATTAGCAATCACAGCTAACCCGGATGGAGTTCAGCGTGCAGTACCTACCACAGGTTACTGGGAAGGTTTATTCTGTAACAAAGATTTGTTTGACCAGTACGATCTGGAACTTCCAACAGACTGGGATTCTATGGTAACAGCAATCAACACATTTAAAGAGAATGGAATTATTCCAATTGCTTGTTCTTTAAATAACGTACCTCATTACTGGATTGAGTTCTTAATGCTTTATGCAGCAGGTCCAGATGAGTATACACAGATTCCAGAGTCAGCTCCGGAAGGATGGGTAAAAGGTCTTGAAACATTCAAAACATTAAGAGACTTAGGCGCATTCCCAGAGGATACAGATACTGTAGATAACGATTATACAGGACAGTTATTCTTAAACAAACAGGCAGCTATGCAGTTAGACGGATCCTGGTTCTCAGGACAGATTACAGATACAGATAACACTGTAGTTGTAGCATTCCCAGGAGTAGAAGGACAGAAAGCTGAAGCAGGTTCCATGATTGGCGGTATCTCCAGTGGATTCTATATCACAAAGAAAGCTTGGGATGATCCGGACAAGAGAGAAGCAGCAGTTAAATTCGTAGAAGCTCATACAAACAAAGACAGCATCCAGAAATACTGGGAGTCTACAGGAGCAATTGCTAACCCTGCAGCAGAAGTTACAGCACCTTCAGACTTAAATGCATTACAGAAATCTGCTATGGACTACACAAATGCAGCAACAAGCATTTCCACACCAACCGATTCCCGTCTTGGTCAGGAACCATATGCAGTACTTACTTCTAATGTAGTTAAGATTTCTACCGGAGCAGTATCTGCTGAGGATGTAATCAACGAAGCATTAGATGTATACACACAGAAACAGTAATCATACATAAAAAGTTAAGTAATTAAGCAACTAAACACAGAGGGGGTTATGACCTTCATTGCTCCCTCTGTTTTTTGTACCCAAAAATCAAGGAAAACTGCGAAATTGGCAGGAAAAAGAAAGGTGGAAGAAAGATGTTATATAAGAAAAAATGGCCATTGTGGGTGTTCCTAGTACCAGGTTTGTTATTTATGCTAGTCTTTCTTTACATACCGTTTATTGAAAATATTAAGAATAGCTTATACAATATGACTTCTATTGTGCATATGCCAGGAGCACCAGATTTCAAATTTATTGGATTAGACAATTACAAGAAATTATTTACAGACCCGGATGTAAGAACTTCAATTATCAATTCCGTGAAGATGATGGCACTGACCGTAATATTCGAGGTTGGAATCGCATTTATACTGGCAGTTATGGTATCTCAGATTAAGAAACTCCAGCAGGTATTTCGTACCGTATACTTCTTCCCGGTAGTAATATCCGCAACCGCAATCGGTTTGCTGTTTAAGTTGTTCTATAATTACAATGGCGGTATGCTGAATCAGATTTTAGCCCAGTTTGGTAAAGACCCGGTAAACTGGTTGAAACCAGGACTTGCATTTATCATGATTTGTATTCCGACCATCTGGAGTTACATCGGATTCTATTTTGTAATTCTTCTTACGGGACTTAGTGATATTTCTGATGATATATACGAAGCAGCATCTATCGATGGATGCAGCAAGTTTAAACAGGTATTTTACATTACATTACCAATGATGAAACCGGTATTTGTAACATGTGTAACCTTAGCAGTAACCGGTGCATTGAAAGTATTCGACCTTCCATGGGTTATCGTACCAAACGGAGCACCACAGGGAACCACACATTTCCTTGGAACCTACATGTATCAGGAAACTTTCGTTATGCATGATTGGGATTATGGTGCAACGCTTTCCATCGTAATTGTAGTACTTGGAGTTGTAGTATCTCAGGTAATCGCATTTATTACAAAAGACAGAGATGAAAGGAGGGCAAAATAAATGATGAGTATAGCATATATGGAGCAGCCAGCAAAAAGAAGAAAGAAATTTAAAGTTGGCACTGCAGCAATCTACGTTTTTTTGGTCCTCTGGGCAATTACAACAATCTTCCCATTCGTATGGGTAATCTTAAATTCCTTTAAAGAGTCTTCTGAGGTATTAAATTCCTCATTTGCTTTACCAAAGGTATTTACGATGATGAACTATCAGAATGCATTTACCAAGATGAAAGTTCTTTCCGCATATAAGAACAGTTTCATCATTTCCGGTTCCGTTACCATCGGTGTTATGTTATTTTCAGCATTGATGTCATTCGGACTGAGCCGTTACCGTTTCAGAGGAAACAAGATTATCCAGAACCTGGTAGTTGCCAGCCTGATGTTCCCGGTATTTTCAACAATCATTCCGGTATTCCGGATGATGGTTTCCTGGAAACTTTTAAATAATAACCTTGCAGTAATTCTTCCTCAGATAGCAGGAAACTTAAGCTTTGCAACCATCGTTATGAAAGGTTTCATGGACAGTATTCCAATCGAAATGGAAGAGGCAGCATATATGGAAGGCGCAAATGTATTCCAGGTATTCCGCAAGATTATCGTACCACTTTGTAAGCCGTCTCTTTCAACAGTAGCAATCTTCAGTTTCATGTGGTCATACAATGACCTGTTTGTACAGAAGGTTATGATTTCCGATAAGACCAAGTTCCCGGTATCCACACTGTTAGAGGAAATCAGTTCCCTCTACGGAACCGATTATGGTTTGATGGCAGCATCCGTAACAATCATTGTAGTTCCTGTAGTAATTGTATACATTTTCTTACAGAAGAATATTATCAAAGGATTGACAGCAGGTGCAGTAAAAGGTTAAAATATATTTATCAAAACTAAGTCGGCGATGCATAAAGTGTGTCGCCGATTTGTGTTATATGGGGAATTCGTAAAGCGTGTTTCCAGAAGTTTACAATTATGTGTAGGGAGGATGCATAAATGTACAAAGTAATGCTGGTAGATGATGAACCAATTATTGTAGAAGGATTATCAAGAAGCATTCCGTGGGAGAAATGGAATTGTGAAGTAGTAGCAACTGCCAATGACGGACTTGAGGGAAAAGAACGGATTGAGCAGTATAAGCCTAATATCCTGTTTATGGATATCTGTATGCCGGAGATGGATGGACTGACACTGATTGCAGCTATTAAGTCAGAATATCCGGACACGGAAGTTTGTATCTTAACGGGATTCCGTGATTTTGAATATGCCCAGAAGGCAATCCGTTTAGGAGTAACCCGTTTCCTTTTAAAACCATCGAATATGGATGAACTAGAAGAAGCAATTTCTGCTATGTGTGAGAATTTGAAAAAGAAATCCATTACCGGTGAGGAGAGTGCAACAACTGGAGAAGCGGCTGAAAAAGCAGGAGCAAAAGAAGAGGATGGAACATCTGAGGTGACATCCGGTGATGGCAGCGGGGCACAGGAGGATGCAGCAGCCCAGCCACATGAAAGTGCATCCAGCAGTTTTATTGTAAAGAATGCACTAAAATACATAGAAGCCAATTATAATCAGAAGCTGACCTTATGTGAGGTGGCAGAGAAAACTTATGTCAGCCAGTGGCATTTGAGCAAATTATTAAACCGCCATACCGGTCAGAGTTTTTCTGATATTTTAAATCACTGTAGAATTGAACATGCCAAGAAACTGTTAGAGGATCCATCTCTTCGAATCGGAGATATTTCCGATGCAGTAGGATTC
>JBNMJI010000145.1:0-5308 GCA_050873725.1 Roseburia sp. | reverse complement strand
GATCCATCAAAAAAGCAGCTCTTTTTTTATCATCTTCGATTGCCATTTTTGCAAAGGGTCGAATCTTTTCAAGATAATCTAAGATTTCTTCCATCCGCGCCGGGATGTCTGCGCTTAACCGGGTACGAAATGTGGTTGCTACCCTTGGGCTTGCTCCTTCGGTAGAAATGCCAATACTGAGCTTTCCCTCCCGAATCAGTGATGGGAACAGGAAGCCACATTTTTCCTTATCATCTACGACATTTACCAGAATATGCTTCTCCTCACAAAGCTTTGCAATCCTTGCATTCAACGCTTCATCCGAAGTTGCTGCAATGACGAAATCCATTTTTTCCAGGTCTGCATCTTCAAAAGCCCGCTCGGATAAAATAAGTTCCGACGTATCTTCGTTCTTTTTTCTATTCTCTTTTACTTCTTCGGAAAGTTTCCGGATTCCATTGCCAATCTCCGGGGCAACAACCACAAGCTCCGGCTCATAAGGCAGCAGCTTTCTTACCTTGCGTTCTGCCACAATGCCGCCACCGACAATCAGTCCCCTTTTTCCTTTTAGTTCCACAAAAAATGGAAAATATCCCATCCCGCTTCTCCTTTATTGCTTACTCTCTATTGCCTGCTATTTTACTGCTTACGATTCTGCTTCTTAGTTTTCCGGATATAAAATGTCTGCCAGTTCTTTATACGCTTCTCCCCAGCGGGCATTCGGTTTCAGATTGTAAAGCCGTTTATCCAGTACATAATAATGATTTTCTTTTACTGCGGTAAGACTGCTCCAAACCGGACTGTCAATTAATGTTTCCTGCACATTCTCCAGTGCTGCATCCGTATCGGTTCCCTGGGTGGTTACGAAAATATAATCCGGATCTGCGGTTACGATTGCCTCAAGGCTCAGATTATCCAATAATCCGCTGTCGCTGTCTGCAATATTCACACAGCCTAAATCCTTTAACAGTTCACCACCTACGCTGCCTTCACTTCCTTTGGCCTTTACACCACTTGCTGCCGCACGTAAAAATAATACGCTTGGATGGGAATCGTCTACTCTTGCCTTGATTTCTTCAATCTGTTTCTGGACTTCAAGTCCGTTTTTCTCATATAAATCTTTTCTTCCGGTAATATCTGTACAGATGTCTAGCATCTGAAGATATGCATCAAAATCAGATACATCAAAGTATGCTACTGTAATACCTGCTTCTGTCAGCATATTTTCCATCTCCACATTAGAAGTGGTATTGGTACTTGCAATTACAAGGTCCGGCTGTGCGGCAAGTAATGCTTCTGTATTTGGCTCCTGGATACTTCCAAGATTTACCACATCATCTCCTAAATCAAGGTCTAATGACTCCCAGGAATCATTGGCTGTTGCCACCAGTTCACCACCGGATAACAACCATACATCTGCAAAGCTTCCAATCATGGCTGCCACACGGTCATGAGAAGTTACGGTTACATCTCTTCCCAACGCATCCGTAAAAGTAACCGGATTCTCTTCACTGGCTCCTTCTGTCACTTCATTTTCTGCTGCTTCTGTTACATTTTCTGTGCTCTCTATTGACTCTTTCACAGACTGCTGTTCTGTGCCTAAAGTCTCCTTTGTATCCTTATTTCCACATCCCGTCAGGGCCGTAAACATTAATGTTACTCCAAGACCGAGTGCTGTTAATTTTGTTCTTATTCTTCTGTTCATTTTCCTTTTCATCCTTTTCCTATTTATTTACTATGAATTGTATTGTACTATATTTTTTTGATTTGTCAAGATATAGAAAATACCTTTCTTTGCATTTAATAAAATAGCAGCACAATCCGTCCACTCCCAATACAGGTATAAAGCCTGCAAAGAGCACTAGGAATTTCGATAAGTATTCTAATCAATTCCGGCAACCGGCGCATATTCACATCCATGTTCAAATGTGCCTCGCTGGCACTTCCCTGCGCCAGCGTTGCCTGTTATTGAGCGAAATTCCAAGTGCTCCTAGCAGACTTTATAATGTATTGGTGGCGGACAGACTGTGCCGCTATTCTACTAAACTCCGAGAAACACTCTTTGCGAGTTTCTCGAGTTATCGTGGTGCTCGTCAAATCTGAGCAGAAAAGTAGTTCGCTCAAGCGAGCTTGGCTCCTTCTTTTCTCCCAGAATTTTTCTTGCTACTCGCGTATACAAAAAGAGACCTCCTTCCGCCTTACAGAATTCAGTCTCTTAAGAATCAGTCTCTCGATTCAATCATAATCAATATTCCATTTTTCAAATCTATCACAGCTTCATTGTCTACAATTTCATTGCTGACACCCAATGTATTATCACTGGTAAATGCTGCTTCATGCAAAGGATATTTCATTCCGGTCAATGTTACTCCGGTTACTTCGGTTGTAAGTGGAAGTAAGGATACATACTTTCCAAACTGCTGACTCTTCGAAAGAATCGTACGTTCTTTCAGCAGGCGAATCCGGTTATGGGAATCTACAAGAAAGCACGGAATATCTTTTGCCAGTGGCTGCATCAGAAGCTGTATATTGCCTAACACATGATCAAGTCTTGTGCCGGTACCGCCCAATATATGGATTTCACTGCTGTTTCGCTCCATGGCTTTTCCGATGGCGATTTCAGAATCGGTATAATCTTTCTCCGGCTGATACTGATGCCACTCAATGCCACTTTGCAGGCGGAATGCCTCCAATACGGTCTTATCTGCCGAATCATAATCTCCCAATATCACATCCGGTTTTATCTGATTGCGGTAACAGAATTCCATGCCACGGTCTGCCGCTAGGATACAATCCGGTTTTATCTTATCTATATAACTTAATGCAAATGCATCCTCTATGGTTCCGCCATTGATAATCAATGTTTTCATCTTATTTACCACCATTAATGAGATTTAAGAAACATCTGGTGTTCTCTTCCGCATCTCCGCCAAAAACTGCGCTTCCGGCAACAATAATATTTGCTCCTGCATCCATCAATGTTTCAACATTGGAAAGGTTTACGCCGCCATCTACTTCAATATCAAGCTTTAACTGACGCTCCTGCACCATTTTCTTTAACTGACGCACTTTATCGATAGTATAAGGAATCAGCTTCTGTCCGCCAAAGCCCGGATTTACTGTCATGATTAATACCATATCCACTTTTTCTAAAATATGTTCAATGGCTGTCAATGGTGTGGCAGGATTTAATGCTACTCCCGCAATGATACCACGTTCCTTGATAGCTTCAATGGTCCGGTCTAAATGCTTGCAGCTTTCTGCATGCACCGTAATCAAATCAGCGCCGCAGTCTACCAGCTCATCAATATAACGGATTGGCTCATCAATCATCAGATGAACATCAAATATTTTATCGGTGCATTTTCGAATAGAACGGATTACCGGCATTCCAAAAGAAATACTTGGCACAAAACTTCCATCCATTACATCAATATGAATGTACTGTGCCCCGGCTTCATCTACCGTCTTAATCTCTTCTCCTAATTTACTAAAATCTGCTGATAAAATAGATGGGGATAAACAATTCATCGTCTGATTCCTTTCTGTATCTGATATTTCTTTGGTATCTTATTTTTCCGTACCTTATTTTTCGATATCTTATCTTTCGATATTCTAATTATTTTAATACTTCTTTCTGTCCTTTAATTCTCCATAGAGCTGACAGTAATTCTCATAACGCACCGGATGAATCTTTCCCTCTACCAAAGCTTCTTTGACTCCGCAATCCGGCTCGCTGATATGGGAACAGCCCTGAAATCTGCAATATGGCTCAAAAGCTGCAAACTCCGGATAGCAATCCTGCAATTCTTCCTTTTCCATTTCCGGAAGATATAAGGAACTAAATCCCGGCGTATCCATAATGTAACCGTCTTCCTTAAGCTGAATCAGCTCCGCATGTCTTGTGGTATGACGGCCGCGCTCTATCTTCTTACTGATTTCACCGGTCTCCATACAGGCTTCCGGTGCCAGAAGATTAATAAGTGAAGATTTTCCCACGCCGGAAGGTCCTGCTACCGTTGTAGTCTTTCCTGCCAATATTTCCTGAAGTTCTTTCAGTCCCAGTTTCTTCTTCGCACTGACAAAGAGTATCTCACAACCGCTTGCTTCATAAATAGATGCCATCTCCTGCTGCTGTTCTTCGGTAATCAAATCACACTTATTAAAACAAAGTACTACCGGAACATCCTGCCGTCCCATCATTACCAAGAAACGGTCCAGAAGATTAAAATTCGGATTCGGACTTGCCGCCGCAAAAATCAAAAGAGCCTGGTCTACATTGGCAACTGCCGGACGAATCAGTGCATTTTTTCTCGGAAGAATTGCTGCAACATTTCCGGTCTTCTTTTCTTCTGAAATAATATCAATCTCTACATCATCTCCCACCAGTGGTTTCATCTTCTGCTGGCGGAATATCCCTTTTGCCTTACATTCATAAATTCCGGATTCCACTACATGAACGTAGTAGAATCCGGAAATTCCTTTGACTATTTTTCCCTGCATGTGCATCCTTATTTTTCGGTAAAGTTTACAGAGGTCGATACCACATTGGTTCCTGTTGTACCATCTTCATTGGTATATGTCCAGTCAACCTCAAGTGTACCGCTGCTCATATTTTTAATATTATCTACATTCACAGAACCAGGTGTTGTTCCCTCAAAGGTTGTAGTCCAGAGAGTACTTCCATCAGAACCTTTCAAAGTAACTGTTCCGCCAGTATAATTCTTGCCATCCTGTGGTACTGCTAAAGTATCACTCTTATAAGAATAGTATGTTGTCTTCTTACCTAAACTGATTGTCAGGGTAACAGTTGTTCCACGGTCAACAAACTTGCCATTTACCGGGTCCTGGCTGATAACAAGGCCTTCTGCCACATCATCGCTGTAATCAGTCTTAGTTGTAACATTTAAGCCTGCGCCGGTTAATTCGTTTTTCGCATCAGATTCTGATTTTCCTCTGACATCCGGTACCTGCACGCTTTCAATACCACGGCTTAAAATCAAGGTAATGGTATCACCCTTCTTCGCATTGGTTCCGATATCAGGTGTGGTCTTGATAACATAATCCTGCTGTACGGTATCACTATAATCATAATCCGTGCTTACCTTAAAGCCCATATCCTCTAATTTTTTCTGTGCTTCAGAGGACTTATATCCGGCTACGTCAGGAATCGGAATATCTCCTGCCCCGCTGCTGATACGAACAGTAACGGTATCGCCAGCCTTTACATATTCACCCTTCTTCACACTCTGCTCGGCAATCTGTCCTTCCTCATAATCATCAGAAGAAATCTCCTCGCCTTTTTCTAACTTGATATCAAGCTTCTTAT
>JBNMJI010000144.1:0-5316 GCA_050873725.1 Roseburia sp. | reverse complement strand
TTCATATCCATAACCGGTCTTACCTTCTCCATCTTTACCGTCTTTGGTTCTGGAATTATTTCCATTACCCTGACTGTGATCCAACAGACCGATACGTCCAATCGCTCCACCAGCATAACCGGTAGAATTTACGCTTCCTGCAAAATAGTTATACTGCAGTCTCGCATAAGAGTAATTATATCTTGGTGTTACGCCGACAATCGAAATCGTATAATGGTTCGCATAATATCCTGCCAGACCTCCGGCTATCGCAGTATCATTTGCACTGTCTCCTGCTCCGGCCTCTACATTCATATTGGAATAACTTCGTACCAACTGGGAATATACGGTTCCTACCAGGCCTCCGACCTTTGTCTTTCCTTTGACATAATATTCCGGTGCTGCCTGTGCTGCATAAATCGTATCCTTTAAATCCTCATCCGGTTCTCCAATACTATAGCAGTAATACATGGAATTGTTCTGTCCGATTCCCGCACCGATTCGTCCGGCGAATCCACCGACTTCACTCATGGTTTCCGCATCTACAATGGTATTGATAGTTCCACAATAACTATAACTTGCGTTGGAACCGTCTCCGATAAATCCACCAACCAGTTTATCTGTATTGGCATAATTTCCGGTAGTGTCCGCTTCTGCCTTAACTACTCCGTTTGTACAGGTACTGTATCGTATTGTTCCTCCACTGGTATATCCAATCAATCCACCAACATCATAATGTGCAGTAGATTCTACTCTTACATTATTGGCATCTACCCAGCTTATGGACGCATTCCATGCCTTGTCTCCAATGGCTCCTCCGATACCATAGAAGGACGCTTTCCGAGGTGGTGTTTCACCTCTGACTAAAGAATCGGAAATAGACAAATGATATCCCCATGCACTCTGCTCTGAAGCAAAGATTCCTCCGACCCCGCTTCCACGTCCACTGACATAACAGCCTGTCACAGTTACACCATCGTTTGCTGCCGCACTTCCGGTTCCAATGGTCTCCCGGATACATCCTGCCACACCACCAACCCAGGTGTCTTTTCCGGTAATGGATGTGGTAGAACCAATCATCACACCATTTTCATCTAACTCCGGTGTACCGGTCAGTGTAATATTCTTTACCTTACCCTGGTTAGCATTATCACTGTTTCCAATCATCGCTGCCATTCCACCAGCATAATTGGAATTTGCCTGTACCTTGATATCGGTAAGTTCTACCGAATCAATATCTCCCTTTACAATCAGTCCATAGAGACCGCCAACATAGGAATTACCTGCTACATCCAGATTACTTGCCTTAATATCATTGACCTTACATACATCACGCACATAACCGGTAATTGCACCAACATAGTTGATATTATTTGCAGTCTGTCCTTTAATGGTAATCTGATTTAAGGTCAGATTGCGGAAAGAATTACCATTCTGATATCCAATAATTCCTACATAGCCTAATCCCTGTGACTTCGGTATTACTGTAAGATTCTCAAACTCACAGTCAGAAATGGTACCATTGCTGATTCCGATAAATCCGATACAGTCACTGCCACTGCTGGTCAATGTGGAATCCTTTAATACAATATTCTGTAATCCACTGTTCAGACGGCTGATGAGATTAACATTGGTGCCGGAAATATTGACATTTGACATTGTCTTCTTTCCCATTCCCACAAGACGGCTGATTTTCAGATTCTTTGCAAAGTCGCCGGTGCCAAAATCAATATCACTGGTCAGGCGGTAATTTTCGTATTCCGGATAATCCGGTATCTTATTCCAGTCAGACAATGAATCGATATCACGGTACAACGTTGCCGGAATTCTTGTATAACATGCCAGATCCAGAATGTCACCATTTCCACTGTCTGCCTGCTGTTTTGCTTCTTCTGCAGTCATCTCATTGCTGTTCTTTTTCGTATAGAACTGTATATTTCTTAAAACATAACTGTCTAAATAATGCTCCTGCAACGAAGGATCTTCGTATTGCAGATAGATTCTTGTGGTACCAAGTGTATAATCCGATGCCTCATCAATTGTTGCCTTATATTCCGGCGAAGCACCGGATGCATCGTTGGTATAATGCCACTTCAAATCGTCGATATTAAGTCCGGTTATCTTATAATTATCCGGATTCTTAAGCTCGATTGTAATAATACGGGTGGTTGTATTGGCATATACATTGGATACTTCAATATTGTAATCATCCGTATCATCTAACTTGATATCCTTCTGGTTCGGCAGTAACTTATGAGTCTCATTGTAATACATCTTTGGCATATAGCCGTCTGCCGTACCATCCATGCTGTATACATTTTCAAAGCCAATGGTATTGCGGTAAGTATTGTTGGCATCTGCAGTAAGCTTCTCATAGCTTAATAATCCACGTACTACATTTGCTTCACTTTCGGTAATTCCATCTCCGGACGCACCATTGATAAGCTGCATCTGGGTTCCATAGAAGGAAATCGGTTTTGCAATATTATTTCCTACCGTATGGGAAATATTTTCAATATCCGGATTGGAAGCATATACATTTCCAACTGCCAGACCAGTCATATTGTTCGTAGAACTGATAAGGTCACTGGTAATATTCGCCTGTCCAATCAGTTCACCAATCATATCCGTATTGCAGATAATATCTACCTTTGCCCATACATTCTTCACGCAGGCAATAGATGCATTGGTTGCATAATACTGTCCCACAATTCCACCAACCTTGGTTGCTCTTGTGGTAATGCTTCCTTCTGCATAAGCAGTATCAATCACACTGTTGGATGCATAACCTACTACTGCACCAACACCGTTACTGCCTTTCATGGCATCTGCAGTAATCACCGCATCTGTTACGAAACAATGGGTAATACGTCCGTTGGAAACATTGCCTGCAATTCCACCCAGTGAAATATCACTGTTTACATTCTGTGGCTCCTGATAGGTAAAGGTAACACCCATGGTATTGCTGGCTGTTACAGAACAGTCTTCCACTTCTCCTGCATTCTGGACAATTGCTGCGATTCCACCCATGGTTCCATAGGAAGTATTCTCAATACCCTGGATATGTACATCGTAAACCTGGCCTTCAACGACATAACAGAATGCTCCATTTGCGGCTACATACTGTCTTCCGTTCCGGTCGGTATAGGTTCCACCACACTTATAGTCCAAAAGATTCAGATTATATACTTCTGCATTTCCGGTAATCTTACTGAATAAATCATATCTCAAATTATTATTGGCTGACTTAAAGCCCTTCTGCAGATTAATATTGGATAAGGTCTTACCATTTCCATCTAATTTTGCAGTAAAGTCATAAGTTACCATAATACGGCTTACATCTACATCTGCAAAATCAATATCATTCATCAATCTTACATTCTCACAGCTCTTCGCCTTAGCCTTTGTAACTACATAATCATACCATTCATCTGCTGTATAAACCGGACGGAAGAAGTCAATCGATAACTGATATGCCGGATTCAGCGTGTAATCCATGGTACGACTGTTCTTAATATAATGAATGGTCGTAATATTATAAGAAGACTTATAGCTCTTCGGTGCAGATACCACGCCTGTCATCGTGGTATATCCATCCTCGGTAGATGCATTCTTGGTATCTAACTCTACCGAAAGATCTTCTATATCAAGCCCCGTAATATTTAATCCTTCTTTGTTACTGAAGATAAACTTCACATGGGCTGCCTGGGTTCCATCTTCCAATTCAAAATAATCCAAAACTTCTGTACCGGAGATTTCCACATCACCAAGTCTTGTACGCTCCGGCAGTGGAATATACTCCTGCTCCGGTAAATCTGCAGAAAGATTTACATGCGGATAATAGCCAATCTGTACCATAGTAGTATCAAATCCGTCTCCCATCAGACGGTCCTGCCAGCTCATATCATACAGATTTTCAACGGTCATCAGTTTAACAGATGTGTTACTGTAGCTTTTGTTATTCTCATTCCAGTAGTAAACATTTTTCGTCCGTCCACCGCCGGCTGTTACCGGATTATTGGCACCGGACTTGTCTTCAGCTGGTGTAGATTCTCCAATACTATAGGTATTGCGGACAGTACCATTGTTAATACCGGTAACCGCACCATACCATGTGCTCCAGGTTACACCCTTCTTGGATTCTCCTTCATCGGAACGGTCTGCCTGTATCATATTTACCATACTGTAAACGCTGTAGATTTTACCAATCTGAACATTCTGTGCCGCAATACCACCAACGTAACGGCCATAGCTCTGGGTTACATTGGTCATTTCAATATCATCACCATACACATAGCCATAACGAATGGTACCATAGTTATCTACTGCAACAAGACCCGACCAGTTCAATGCGGTAAATCCGTTTCTGTCTTCTTCCGGTTCATTCTTTACTACAAAGTATTCGATGACTCCGGTTGCAGAGTTGGAACGTGTCAGCAGTGCAAAACGCTGGTTGGACTGGAAGGATTTTGCTCCTTTGTAAGTCGCATATATATTACGGATTGTACCAAAGTTACGGTAACTGATTCCGCCGGTCTCCCAATAAGAACCGGTTGTTTCAGAATAGAAGTTATATACAACATTTTCAAATACTGCACCAGGACCGATGTTGTTAAACATCTGGTGGCTGTTGCCATAATGATGATGCTCCAAAGTAAATCCCTGGAAATCTACGGTTCCATGGAAAATATTTGTAATATTGGTTCCGGACAAAGTTGCTCCGGTATTATCTGCATCTGTGGTATAATCCTTATCATTCTGATAGTTTTCATTCTTACTGGACAGGATAATATCATTGGTTGCCACAAACTTACCATATGGATTGTCCTTGATATAACGAATCATCTCATAGGCATTACAGAAGCCCTTTACCGTCGTCTCAGAAGTAAACTGCAACGTATCTAACTCTAATTCCCTTCCACTGACAATGACATACAGGGTCAGCTTGTAGGTGTACTCTCCTCTGTCTACCTGGAACGGATAGGTGTTCTCATAATGACCGTCTGCAGATTCTGTCTGCAGCTGATAAACCTGTGTATCTAATTCCTTGCCTTCCTTTTCCACACGGATGTAATAAGGAAGTGCATTTTCTCCGGTCAGATAGTGATCCGGATCCTCTAAGGTTGCCTTGGCATTGGCTGTATAATGCACATTATCACCGGAAATAGCCACAATATCCTGAAGCTTTAAGGTTCCGCTTAAGCGCATTGCTTCATCTACATCAACGGTATGAATAACCTTATTGGATTCAAAGGTTGCATTGGTATAACCTTCGTTATATTCCACTGCCACAAAACGAATCTGATATTTCTTATTGACATCAAGATTCTCAAAGGT
>JBNMJI010000143.1:0-5323 GCA_050873725.1 Roseburia sp. | reverse complement strand
TTCGCTGAATCATATCCGTGAACTGCCAATTGACATCATCAAGATAGACCGCTGCTTTATCATAGATATTGGAAAAGATGAGTATGCCGAAGCTTTCGTAAAGATGGTATCTGAACTGGCAGAAACCATCGGAGTACGAATCTGTGTAGAAGGAGTAGAAGAAATCGATCAGGTGGAGAAACTCCGCAATATGAAAGTACAGTACATTCAGGGCTATTATTATGGCAAGCCAATGCGTGCCGAGGACTTTGAAAAGAAATATTTATAGATATAAGAAATGGGTAAAAGGCTGTTTAAGCTTTTTACCCATTTTATATGCCTATTCTTTTAAATTCTTGTCTCTTTTAAGTTTCTTACATGCTTAGCAATCTATCTCCAGTTCCACCGGACAATGGTCAGAACCAAGGACTTCCGTATGAATGGCAGCACCTTTTAACTGCTCTTTTAAGGACTGGGAAACCAGGAAATAGTCAATACGCCATCCGGCATTCTTTTCTCTTGCGTGGAAGCGATAGGACCACCAGGAGTAGATGCCTTCCTGCTCCGGGTAGAAATAACGGAAGGTATCGATAAATCCATTCTCTAATAGAACAGAGAATTTTTCACGTTCTTCATCTGTAAAACCTGCGTTTTTGCGATTGGTTTTCGGATTCTTCAAATCAATTTCTTTGTGGGCAACATTCAGGTCACCACAGAAGATAACCGGTTTCTTATCTTCTAATCCCTTTAAATACTGTAAAAAGGCATCTTCCCATTCCATACGGTAGGAAAGTCTGGCCAGTTCGTTCTGGGAGTTTGGCGTATAGCAGGTAATGAGATAGTAGTTTTCATATTCTAATGTGATAACACGCCCTTCTTCATCATGCTCCGGGATGCCAATGCCATAGCTTACGGAAAGCGGTTCCTTTTTGGTGAAAATGGCGGTGCCGGAATAGCCTTTTTTCTTTGCATAATTCCAGTACTGGTAATAGCCCGGAAGGGAAAGGTCAATCTGTCCTTCCTGCAGTTTTGTCTCCTGAATACAGAAAGCATCTGCATCGATTTCATGAAAGAAATCTAAAAAGCCTTTATTTACACAGGCACGTAAGCCATTTACATTCCAAGAAATAAATTTCATAGTGAGTCTCCTTTTTATTGATACATATCAGTGGTTGCAAAAAAGTGGGGTTTATTTGGAAAAGGTCTGTATTTGAAGCACAGGTGGCTTATGTGATGTGAAATGCCAGCAATTCTTAGCTGCATATTTTTCTTGATGGTAAACTGTCTTTCCGTTGCTTTGACCGGATGCCGTCACTGTCCGCCGGATGCGGATGCCACATAATGACTGCAAGGGGCACTAAGAATTTCGAGGCATATTTTGTCAGGTCTGGCAACCGGCACAAATTCACATCCATGTTCATATGTGCCTCGCTGGCACTTCCCTGTGCCAGCGTTGCCGGGTGACAGACGAAGTTCCAAGTGCCCCTAACAGCCATTAAAAGGCATCCGCACTTCGGCGAACAGTACCGGCATCTTGTCAAACATTGGAAAGACTGCTTTCTATCACAAAAAGAAAAATATGCAGCTTAGAACTGCGGTATTTCATATCAAAGCCAACGTGCTTCGAATACAGCCTTTTGAAATAATAATTCATTTTTCACAATCACATATTTGTTTCATTATACCTGTTAGACTGGATATTCTTCAAGAAAAATATTATACTATTTCTATGTATAGAAAATGCAACGTATTGTGGAGTTATAAGCGAAGGAGGACATGCGATGTTAGAGAAGGTAGATTTAAACCGTAAGATGGGGAAAAAGGAATACAAGGAGTGGATGGACGATTTGCAGCCGAAGCTGTCCTATCTGCAGAGAGCCTGTAAAGAACAGAAGATTCCGGTCATGATTGTATTTGAGGGATTTGGTGCGGCAGGAAAAGGAACATTGATTAATAAAATCATTGAGCCTTTAGACCCGAGAGGATTTTCTGTTTATGCTACTGCAGTGGAGACCAAGGAAGAGAAAATGCATCCGTTCCTGTGGCGTTTCTGGACAAAGATTCCGTCCCAGGGAAGAATTGCAATCTTCGACAGAAGCTGGTACCGGAGAGTGTTAGTGGACCGTTTTGACGGAGTGACCACAAAGGAGCAGTTAGATTATGCATTCGGAGAAATCTGTTCCTTTGAAAAACAATTAACCGATGATGGCATGATAATTATTAAGCTGTTTGCCGATGTGTCAAAGAAAGAGCAGAAGAAACGTTTTGATAAGCTGCTGGCAGATAAGAAGACCGCATGGCGGGTAACAAAGGATGATCTGGAAAGAAATAAGCATTACGAGGAATACCTTGCCATGAATGAAGAAATGCTGGAAAAGACGGATTCCGAATATGCACCGTGGCATATTTTAGAGTGTACCGACCGGGAATATGCGGCAGCAAAGATGACGGAAATTGTAGTATCTGTATTGGAGCAGGCAATCGCAGATAAGAAAGCCGAACAGGAGAAGAGGGAGCAGGAGAAAGCAAAGGCGCAGCAGAAAGCGCAGGAAATAAAGCTGGAAGAGAATACTTTGCAGGAAGCAGGAGCCGCAGCACAAAAAGAGCAGGTACTTAAGAGTTCCGTGCTGGCAGGCGTAGACCTTTCAAAGAAGATGGAGAAGGAAGAGTACAAAAAGGAACTTGCACGTCTTCAGACGAGACTTTCCGAACTTCATAATGAATTATATAAATACCGGATTCCGGTGGTACTGGCGTTTGAGGGCTGGGATGCCGGTGGAAAAGGCGGAGCCATTAAACGTCTGACCCAGGCATTGGATCCAAGGGGGTATCAGGTAAATCCGGTGGCAGCACCAAATGATGCAGAGAAAACACATCATTATCTGTGGCGTTTCTGGAAACAGTTTCCAAAGGATGGTCATGTGGCAATTTTCGACCGTTCCTGGTATGGTCGTGTTATGGTTGAACGTATCGAGGGCTTCTGTCAGGAAGAAGAGTGGAAGCGTGCTTACCATGAGATGAATGAAATGGAAGAACAGCTGGCACACCATGGAACCATTGTTTTGAAATTCTGGATGCACATTGATAAGGATGAGCAGGAGCGTCGTTTTAAGGAGCGTATGGAAAATCCGGCAAAGCAGTGGAAGATTACTGATGAGGACTGGCGCAACCGTGAGAAGTGGGATGCTTACGAAAAGGCAGTGGATGAAATGCTGATTCGTACCTCTACCACTTATGCACCATGGATTTTAGTAGAGGCAAACTGCAAGTATTATGCCAGAATTAAAGTGCTTCGTACGGTGGTAGAAGCAATTGAGAAGCGTCTGAAAGAAGAAAAAGAACGGAAATAATTACCACTTGGTTCGTATTTCTTACCACTTATTCCAAAGACATTTACAGAAAAATGTGTTTGTGTATAATGAGTGACATAGGAAGGAACGACAATGAAGATACGGAATACTATCTGTCTTTGGATGAAATCCTGTTTTTTGAGACAGAGGCCAAAGAGGTATGGGTGCACACAACAGATAAAATGTATCAGACCAGATATAAACTGTATGAGCTGGAAGAACTGTTGCCGGGACATTTTATGAGGGTTTCCAAATCCACGATTTTAAACACCAACCGGATTTACTCCATTACGAGAAATCTTACGGCATCAAGTGTGGTGGAATTTATGGGAAGCCATAAACAGGTATATGTATCAAGATATTACTACAAACCATTAAAATGTAAACTGGAAGAAAAGAGGATAAGAAAATGAAAAAAGAGAGAATTTTCTGGGGACTGTTTCTGATTTTTGGAGCGGTATTCCTGATTGTAAGCAAACTGGGACTGGTGGAAGGCATTGGTTTCTGGACGGTAATCGGAACAGTATTTTTCGGCTGTATTTTATTAAGCAGCCTGATAAAGCTTCGGTTTACCGGAATCTTTTTCTCACTGGCATTTCTCGGCATTATTTATGATGAACAGCTTGGCATACAGGCAATTACACCATGGCCGATACTCGGCGCAGCACTGCTTTTGTCCATAGGCTTTGGCATTATTTTTAAGAAAAATACTGCAAAATGTTGGAAAAAGAAAAAAGATACGGACTATGAGACCATTATAGATGAAGAGGATGGTAACCGGATTTCCTTCGAGACTTCCTTTGGCGCATCCATCAAATATGTGAATACAGATGATTTCCAGTCTGCTTCCCTGGAGTGCAGCTTTGGCAGCATGAAAGTGTATTTTGATAATGCAATGATGCAGCAGCCACAGGCAACTATTTATCTGGAAGCATCTTTTTCCGGAGTAGAGCTTTACATTCCAAAGAACTGGGCAATGGTAAATAAAGTGCATGCAGCATTTGGTGCAGTGGAAGAGAAGAACCGGAATACACCGGATGGTGTGTACAGTGTGATACTTAACGGAGAATGTAATTTTTCCGGCGTAACAATTATATATGTATAAGAAGTGGCATAGCAAAAAGCAGTCGGCGAAATATTTCGCTGGCTGCTTTTTGGGTCGTATTATTCCTGCGTGCCCGGAAGCCGGAGGCTTGATTTCATCAGAAGAGCGGCAATTGCGGCAGTAAGAATTTCCGTAATCCAGAAAGCATGGAATACATACTGCGGTCCAAATGCTTTACAGAGAAGAAAAGCAATCGGAATGATAAAAAGGATATAGCGGAGCAGAGAAATAATTAAGGATTGTCCGCCCTTTGAAAGACCTTCTAAAGCACCGGAAGCAGTGATGGATACAGTGGAAATCAGGAAACCGCAGCAGATAATCCGAAGGGCGTTACTTCCCACGGAAATCGTTGCAGCATTGCTGGTAAACATTCCCATAAGGTAAGGGGAGGCGGTAAAGCAGATAATCATACCAAGAATCATAATGACACTGTTCATACAGAGCGTAAGATGGTAGATTTTCTTCACACGCTTGATTTCACCGGCACCATAATTAAAACCAACCAGCGGACGCATTCCCTGAATAATTCCATTGGCAGGGAGATAGAGGAAGGTCTGCAGTTTGTAATAAATTCCAACAACCACAACATAGCACTGATCATATGCGGCAAGGAGGCCGTTTAAAAATGAAATAAGTAAGGATGGCAGCGCCAGATTTAAGATGGCTGGAATGCCGATACCATATAATTTCAAATCAATATGTTTATCCCGGATAAGATATTTTCTGCTAATCCGTACACTGATTGGGCGCAGGAAATAGACAAAGAGATAAAGGATGAGGGTAAAAAGCTGTCCGATACCGGTAGCAAGGGCAGCACCACGCATTCCCATTTTTGGGAAAAAGCCGATTCCGAAAATCAAAAGCGGGTCTAAAATGATATTGGTAATAC
>JBNMJI010000142.1:0-5413 GCA_050873725.1 Roseburia sp. | reverse complement strand
TTTACTTTGGTTTCCGGTCCGAACAGACGGGCTGCAAACTCCTGTAAGGTTCCTTTCAAATCTGCAAATGTAATGTTCTTATCGATTACCATTCCCTCAATCTGATGGAAAGATGGTGAATGGGTTGCATCTACTTCGTCTGCACGGAATACTCGTCCCGGTGCAATCATACGGATTGGCAGCTTGCCTTTTTCCATGACACGAACCTGTACCGGTGAAGTCTGGGTACGAAGCACGATTTTGTCATTAATATAGAACGTATCCTGCTCGTCCTTTGCCGGATGATTTGCCGGAATATTTAATGCTTCAAAGTTATAATAATCATATTCTACTTCCGGTCCTTCCACTACTTCATAACCCATACCGGTAAAGATACGCTCTACTTCTTCCAAAGCAATGGTATTCGGGTGACGATGTCCGACACGGTTCTTTTTAGCCGGAAGGGTAACGTCGATTACTTCATGTTTTAATTTCAGTTCCATCTGGGCAGCTTCTAATTTCTGCTTTGTCTCATCTAATTTCTTCTCGATGGCTTCTCTGGTTTCATTTACCAGCTGTCCTACCAGAGGTCTGTCCTCCGGTGCAACATCCTTCATTCCTTTTAATACTGCGGTGAGTTCACCTTTCTTTCCAAGAAATGCAACTCTGACATCATTCAGTTTGCCAAGTTCGCCGGATGATTCAATCTGATGAATTGCTTCTTCCCTGATTTTCTGCAGCTTTTCTTTCATAATAATATCTCCTTCTATCATTTTATTTCATTCATAAATAAACTACGAGAAATACGCTTTGCGAGTTTCCCGCATAAAAAAACGCGAAGCATTTTCTTCCCATAGGGACGAAATTACTCCGCGGTACCACCCTGATTTCTAAATCATTAGACACTTATAAATACTTAACGCGTACAACGTCACAGACTACTAACGTTCACCTGTGCAGCTTCCGTGCGAAATTCAATTACTGCCTTACCTTAAGGAAACTTACAGCCGATGATTTCCTCTCTCTTTAAAAAGTACAATAATCTACTGAACACTTTCATTGCCTTTTACTTTTTCACTAAATGTTATATTACCACAGGGTTTCTAAAACTTCAAGTTATTTTTTATCCCGTTTCCGCTCCTTCTTACGCTGCATAAAGCCTGCAATATATTCGTCGAATACCACATTAAATTCCGCACACAGCATCAGAATATACATGCAAAAATACATCCACAGCATAATTAAGACCAGTGTCGTCAGACTTCCATACATGGAAAAGCCGTTAAAATAATCCACATAGATGGATAAGCCGATGGAAAACACATACCAGGCAATGGCACAAAGCACTGCTCCCGGAAGCTGGGAACGAAAGGTCGCCTTGCGGTTTGGTATCAATGTAAAAATCACTACAAAGAGAACGATTAATACCAGTATCATAATCAGGCTTCCCCGTTCAAATATGAGGCTTACAATATGTGTCATAATCGGAATATGTTTCACAAGAAGATGTTCCAGTGATTTACCGAATACCAGTAACACCAGAGAAATTACAATGGCGATGACAAATACAATGGTATAAATAATTGCCCAGAAACGGAGAACGAACCAGTTTCTGGTCTCTACAATATCATTTACCACATTCAGTCCGTTTGCCATATACTGCACACCCTTGGCAGCCGACCACACCGCTGCGATAGCCGCAATCGATACAATTCCAAAGGATTTGGTATAGACTTCATTGATAATATTTACAAGAAACGGTGCAATGTATTCCGGCATTGTTTCATTTACGATTTGTAATATCATCCCTTCTGTTACAGGAGTATACTGTAACAGGGAACTGAACACCATAAGAAACGGGATGCTGGATAACAGGATAAAAAATGCTGCCTGTGCCGCAAATGCATTGATATTATCCCGTTTACATTTATCTAAAAATGATTTTACATTTCCAATCAGTTTCCAGATCAAGCCTATGCACCCCCTTCTTCCATCGTCGTATTTTGTGGCTGATATAATTCCGTCAGTTCTGTATCCTGATAAAAATAATTTAATATTTTCTTATAATCAAAGCCCTGCTCGCAAAGCTTTTGTGCTCCATTCTGGCTCATGCCAATGCCATGACCATAACCGCCGCCATGGACGGCATAAGTTCCATCTCCATTATTTCCAATGCTGATATAGGCACTGGGCAGAATACTCATTTCCACAGTGCTTCCATCCAAAAGGTTAATATTTGTGATGCCGCAGCCTAATATTGCACGCATATTATATTCAGACTGTACGCTGACTACACCATTTTGAAAATCAAGTTCCAGTTCTAATATCACACCACTTCGATTGCGGTTCACTACTTTTATTGTCTGCAATGCGCCAAAGTTACTGCAGCTGTCTGTCGTTTCCGTCTTAGCAGCATCTTTATAATAAGTAATTGCTTCCGGTTGGTGTTCTTTTCTGTCTGCTATGGTATGAAGCAGTGTCTCATCTTTTCCCCGGAAATCAAGCACAGTATTCCAACGGAAATATTTTAAATCCGATTCATAGCAGGCACTGTCTACGCTGCTGATATAATCCGAGAAGCTTTTCTCATCCGATAAATCAATGGGATTTTCTTCACTGCGTACCCAGACACCCTGCAAATAACCATAGGAATCTTTATCAAGATTCCAGGCTTCATAATCTCCGGTATGACCATAGGAAGTGGAATAATAATAGGTCTCTATAACATCACCCTTATAAGAAAGTACCTGACCCTTCGTCTCATCTACCGCTGCCACGGTTTCCGGCGTCTGATTCTGCTTATTATACACCTGAAAATTCACGCTGTCATCTACATGTGCTCCATAGGCCTCATATTTATTCCGCATCATCTGGATATAAGCATAGCTTCTGGCACAGACTGCCTGTGCTTTTAGCGCTTCGATTCCATAAGAAGAGGGAACCTCACTTGGAATAACGCCCTTTACATAGGATTCTAAATCTACTACATTTACCACCGTATATCCTTCCGGATACATACGAAGCTCCATGCTGCCTGCATAAGCCGGAGATATGCGGTTGCCCTGATTGTCTGTAAAATAGAATGGTGATGTGCCATCCTCTGCGACTAATGAAATAGACGATGTTACAAGTATATTGGCATAATTGGATGCTGTAATTACACTGCCTGCTTCTAATACATTTTCCGTTTCTCCATAATAAAGATGCACCGGCACATCCGATACCAGAGATACATCAGAGCGGAACATATTATCATTTTCTAATAACAGTACACGGATATTTTCTATTTTGGCAGGCTCTGTCAGAAGGATAGCACAAATCTGTTTTTCTGCTACCACAAATGTGATTTCCATGTTTTCCAACATCAGTGCATCCATGGAAACTTCCCGGATTCCATCATAAGTTGCATAGATTTTCATGGCTGCATCTATCGCAACTTGTCCATATCCCTTAATCTCCATTGCGGTATCTGTTTTTGAAATCAGCTTTCCGGTAATGGTATCTTCTTTCCGGCTGATTTTATGTATCTCTTTTGCACTTAAGGAAATGTCTGCTACGACATTGGACAAATCTTCGTCCGTATCAACCGGCAGCTGGTATTCTGCCCCCTGATAAAGAAAGGTAAGCTCTCCTTCTATATTAGAAATGAGATAAGCATTCTTCAGTGCCACATCCTCTTTATCCTTTGTGGCAACCCCGATTACTTTATCCTCCATCAGATAAATGCCATAGCTGTGCAGCTTCTGATACCACTTGGGATTAGCGGTGATGGTATAAGTTCCCTCCTGTGTCGTAAGCTGCTTTTTTTCTTTTTCCAATACAAGAATGTCCTTTTTTAAGACAGATGCATCGGTATCAAGGCAACTTAAAATCTCATCATATATGGCAAACCAGGCTGCCCGGTCGATGTTCTTTTTCGAAGCATCCAAAGGAATATATTCTTTTAAATGAAGCAGTTCCAGTATTTCACTTACATCCTCATAGGTAAGCGTTCCCTGTTGTGGCAGTTTCTCTGTCCATTCTTCCTGGGAATAATAAGTAAACTGCAGCAGGGATGGAATCTCATTCCGATAAACAACACTTTCCGAATAGCCCTTCTTTTCCCCTTTTGTATCTGTTATCAGAACTACCAGCAGAAGAACCAGAATCACTCCACAAACCAGCAACAGATAATTACTTTTTTTATTTTTCACTTTTCGCATAATAACTCCTTTATTGTCTGTTGCAGAAAAGAAGCTGCTTTTCAGCAGCTTCTTTTTTCTCTTTTGTATTTTCGGTTCTTTTGTAAACATGCTTCTTTGGTATACTATATGTTTATCTTCTGTACCTTATGATTCTTTTGTACACAAAGATTCTTTCGTCTATTCATACCTTATCTTTAGCAAATATACCCAAAATGCCGTTTCCTGTATTTTGACTCCTAGCAAAGCTAGGTGGGTAACCTCAACCAATACTCTGCCTTCCACTGCAAACGGAGGCCTGACATCCTATTGGAGATATTGGAATCCCGTTTAAAGTAAATGTAGGTTCAAAATAACAGGCGTGTCGAACATCCCAGGCATAAAACTATTTGCTTTTTGTAATTGTTATTATACTCTAATATGTGTCGTTTTTCAATGTAAAATTCCTGTCAAATTGTGGAACAATTTATGATTGCAGATCTTTTGGCGAAAAAGATGACGGAAAAAGCTCTTCTAATTTCATAACTTTGATACCGCCGGCTCCATCTTCCATAATCACCTCAAACACACTTCCATCTACAAACTCTGTCAGCACCTGCCGGCAGACACCGCATGGTGTAAGCGGTTCTTCCTTGTCTCCCACTACAGCAATGGCTAAAAATTCTTTTTTCCCTTCGGATACTGCCTTAAAGACAGCTGTACGCTCTGCACAGTTTGTGGGGGTAAATGCTGCATTTTCAATATTACAGCCGGTATAAATACTGCCATCCTTACAATAAAGTGCTGCACCTACATGAAAATTGGAATACGGTGCATAGGAATATTTTTTTGCTTCTTTTGCCGCTTCTAATAATTGTCTTTTATCTAACGCCATAACGCTCACCTTTTTCTAAAATGTTTCCGGTTCCAATCTTTTCTTCATTATCTTATAGCTTTCCATTACGCTTAATGCCTGCTATCCTAAGATATCAACCGCAGAGCTTGTGCCAAGCCGTGCACAGCCTGCCTTGATATAATTTTCCATATCCTCTTTGGTGCGGATTCCTCCGGCTGCCTTAATCTTAACATCTGCTCCAATGTGTTCTTTCATTAATAATACATCTTCCATGGTAGCACCAGCCGTTCCAAATCCGGTGGATGTCTTGATAAAATCTGCCCCGGCATTGGTTACTGCATGACACATGGCAATCTTTTCTTCTTTTGTAAGATAACAGGTTTCGATGATAACCTTTAAGATTTTATCTCCTGTTGCT
>JBNMJI010000141.1:0-5461 GCA_050873725.1 Roseburia sp. | reverse complement strand
GCTTCATTCATGGTATCAAAGGACTGGCTGAAAGTTGTAGACAGCTCGCCTAATTCACTGCTGGCTCTGCGGATTCCGGTTACAATCTGTGCAAAGCTTCTTACCATATCATTGGCAGAACCTAATAATTTGCTGATTTCATCATTTTTATTATTACGTTTTGGTTCCTCTAACTGAAGCGTTCCATCTGCAATCTTATCCATGCTGCCGATTACTGCTTTTAATTTTCCGGCAATTGCTACTGCAAGCCACAGAGAGACTGCTACAGATACTGCTAAAACTACGATTAAAATAATGGTTCCCACAC
Source organism: Roseburia sp. (assembly GCA_050873725.1). GTDB lineage: Bacteria > Bacillota > Clostridia > Lachnospirales > Lachnospiraceae > Roseburia_C. Next base: position 5,154 of record JBNMJI010000141.1, on the reverse strand, counting down.
CCGCACTCAACGCGGTATTCTGCACCAGATGCATAATGATAACTCCCGCAAGTCCAACCAAAAGAATTGGAAGTGAAATTACTGCGATTAATCCAAGTACCAGTTTCTTTCCTACATCACTTTTTCCTGAAGATTTACGTTTCTCTGCCATTACTTCTCTTCCTCCTTATATCTTTCTTTTCTTTCGTCTCAATCTCTCTATTCTGATATTTTTAAATATGCTGCTGAAAATGCCGGCATATCAACGCCACCCTGAAATGCCACTTTTTCTCCGGTCAGCAAATCAACGGCTCCTGCTGCTCCTGCATCGAAAGATGCATGGAATGGCTGTTCCTCTAAGTTGATTGCCACAAGAATCCGTTCTCCTTCAAAGCTTCTTTCAAATACAATCTGACGATTGGTTAAGAATACTTTGCGGTAATTGCCATAGCAAAGTGCTTTTTCCTCTTTATGAACCTTAGCCAGTTTGGAAATGTAATCGGTAAGTTCATTCCATTCCGGTGCTTCAAAAGATGGGCGAAGCGCGTCATCCCCACCATTTTCTTTCTTTCCTTCTGCTGCCCATTCACCGCCATAGTAAATACATGGGATGCCAGGAATTGCAAACAGCATTGCGTATACTAACGGAAGATGTTCTTTTTCCTTTAAAGTGCTTGCCAGACGGTTCACATCATGATTATCCAAGAAGTTCAAAAGATGCTTGCCCTGATACATTCCACAGAAATGCTGCTCCAAGGTATAATTGATTTCAAAGAGGTTGCGGTCATTAAAGCTTGACCACATTCCCTTATATGCCTGATAATTTGTTACACTGTGTAACATATTCTGTTCATCTAAAAGACGGTTATAATCACCATGAATCATCTCGCCCAGGAGATAAAAATCATCTTTTTTCGAATCTACAAACTGACGTAATCTTCTTACAAAATCCATATCCAGACTGTAAGCTACATCCAGCCGCAGTCCGTCAATATCAAATTCCTTTATCCAGCCTTCTACTGCTGAAAAGATATGTTCAATGACTGCTTCATTTCGTAAATTTAACTTAACCAGCTCATTATGTCCTTCCCAGCCTTCATAGGAAAGTCCGTCGTTATAATTATTGTTCCAGCCGAAATTGACATTTACAAACCAGTCTTTATATGGAGAATTCTCTCTGTTCTTTAACAAATCCTGAAATGCGAAGAAGCCTCTTCCCACATGGTTAAATACTCCATCTAATACAACTCTGATATTGTTCTCATGCAATTTCTCACATACTTCTTTAAAATCTTCGTTAGTTCCAAGTCTTACATCCAGTTTTGTATAATCTCTGGTATCATAACCATGACGGTCTGATTCAAAAATTGGGCAGAAATAAATTGCATCTACCCCAAGCTTTACCATATGTGGAATCCAGTCTTCCACCTTCTTTATCCGATGAGTCAGGACACCATCATTTTCTGTCGGTGCTCCACAAAATCCCAATGTTGAAATCTGATAAAATACACTGTCATATGACCACATAAAAACTGTTCCTCCTGTCTGTCCTTCATGTGCTGTGGTTTCTCACGTAAAAGAGGACGGCTCCTTTTGCGGGAACCGTCCTCTTAACTTCTTCCCTCTGCCTTCGCTCATGTTGTTTCAATTACGCTTATTATAGCATAACTTTATAGCATAAGGGAATTTTTTTCTTGCATTTTTCCTAATTTTTTTTGATTTTCATGCCATTGTTTTGTTATTTTTCAACACCAGTAAGCTGATATCCTGCTTTTTCAATGACTTCTGCAAATTCTGATTCTGAAATTTCTTTTTCCATGGTCACTTCTGCGCTCTTTGCCTCAAGATTTACCGTTGCCTGTACTCCTTCCATGGCATTTAATGCTTCTTCCACATGCTTCTTGCAATGTTCACACATCATTCCTTCAATTTTAAGTGTTTCTTTCATTTTTTTATCCTCCTTATAATTTTCATTGTTACCTGTTACTTTTTCTGTTGTCTGTTCTGTCTGACTTCCAGTTGTTTTCTCTACCGTCTGTTCTGTCGGGTTTCCTGCTGTCTGCTCTAATCGCTGTGGTTTAAAGAACTTTAACCGGAGGGCATTACATACAACGCAGACGCTGCTTAAGCTCATGGCTGCTGCGCCGAACATCGGATTTAATTTAATATGGAATGCCGGATACAATACGCCTGCTGCCAGCGGAATTCCGATACTGTTATAGAAGAACGCCCAGAACAGGTTCTCTTTGATATTGCGGATAACCGCTTTACTTAAACGGATGGCTGTTACCGCATCCATCAAATCATTCCGCATCAGTACCGCATCTGCACTTTCAATTGCTACATCGGTTCCTGCACCGATAGCAATTCCCACATCGGCTCTTGCCAATGCCGGTGCATCATTGATTCCATCTCCAATCATGGCAACCTTGTGTCCCTGCTGCTGTAATTCCGCAATATGCCGTTCCTTATCCTCCGGTAATACTTCTGCAATTACTTTTGGAATTCCAAGTTTCTTACGAATGGCTTCTGCCGTACGCTTGTGGTCTCCGGTCAGCATTACTACATCAATATGCATCTTGCGGAATGCTTCAATGGCATAGCGGCTGGTTTCTTTTTCCACATCTGCTACTGCAATGATACCAAGCAGACTGTTGTTTTTAGCAAAGATTAATGGAGTCTTTCCTTCTTCTGCCAGCTTGTCCAAGGTATCTCCAAGGGCATCTAAAGCTACTCCCTTTTCTTTCATAAAGGCTTCATTTCCGGCATAATAGGATGCATTTTCATCTTCTGCTTCAATTCCTCTTCCAAGAATCGTCTTAAAATTTTTCATGGCAAGCGGCGTAACCTCCTGCTCCTTTGCATGCTGCAAAATTGCCTGTGCCAGCGGATGCTCGCTTCCCTGCTCAACGCCTGCTGCAATTGCCACAAATTCTTTTTCATTTAATTCCGTATTTCCTACGTTCACATCTGTAACTCTCGGCTTACCTTCTGTTATGGTTCCGGTCTTATCCATAACTACAGTATCGATACTGTGGGCTGTTTCCAGTGCTTCGCCGGACTTAATCAAAATTCCGTTCTCTGCACCTTTTCCGGTTCCTACCATAATTGCTACCGGTGTTGCAAGTCCAAGGGCACACGGGCAGGAAATAACCAGCACTGCAATTCCAATGGAAAGTGCAAATTCAAAGGTTGCTCCACTGATAAGCCAGATAATTGCAGCAATCAGGGCAATTGTAATAACTACCGGCACAAAAACTCCCGCAATCTTATCTGCCATCTTGGCAATCGGTGCTTTACTGGAGCTTGCTTCCTCCACCAGATGAATAATCTGGCTGATGGTGGTATCTTCTCCGACTTTGGATGCACGGATTTTCAAGAAACCATTCTGGTTAATGGTTGCGGAAATTGCGGTATCGCCCACTTCCTTATATACCGGAATACTCTCTCCGGTAATCGCAGATTCATCAAGACTTGACTGTCCCTCTTCAATCACTCCGTCCACCGGAACGGTCTCACCGGGACGAACCAGTACCAAATCACCTTTTACCAGTTCCTCTACTGGAACCGTAACTTCTTTGCCATCTCTTAAAACTTTTGCCTGCTTTGGAGCCAAGTCCATCAGTTTTTCAATGGCTTCACTGGTCTTTCCTTTGGAACGGCTCTCTAAATATTTTCCAACAGTAATCAATGTCAGAATCATTCCTGCAGACTCAAAGTAAATGTCCATGCTGTACTGGCTTACCAGTGCCATATCCTGATGTCCCAGGCCATAGCCAATCCGGAAAATTGCGAATACACCATAGATAACGGAAGCCGATGCACCCAGTGCAATCAGTGAATCCATATTCGGACTTCTGTGTACAAAAAGATTCTTAAATCCTACAATAAAATATTTCCGGTTCAGATACATAATCGGAAGCAGTAATAAGAACTGGGAGAAGGAAAATGCCAGTGCGTTCTCATCTCCGTGAAATGCTGCCTTGATAAATCCCGGTACCGGAATTCCAAACCATTCATAAAACATATGATGCATGGAAATGTACATCATCGGAATCAGGAAAATAATGGACCAGATCAGGCGAATCTTCATCTCATGAATTTCCCGCTCTGCCTTATTTGTCTTTTTCCCTTTGTCGGTACGTTTCTCATTTCCGGCATTTGCCGGTGCTGCACCATAACCTGCTTTCTCTACTTCTGATACAATGATATCTTCATTGACCTTATTCTCGTCATAGGACACCTGCATGCTGTTGGTCAGCAGATTCACGGATACATTTTCCACTCCATCAATCTTTGACACACACTTTTCCACACGGGAAGAGCATGCAGAACACGTCATACCTGTGACTTCATAACGTTCCTGTTTCATATTTGTCCTCCTCTATTTCATCAGTTTCTGAAGGGTTGCGCAAAGCTCGTCCACGGCTTCTTCCTTCCCGGCACGGATGTCATCCACCACACAGGATTTGATATGCTCCGCCAACAATACCTTATTAAAGGAATTCAGTGCGGAATTAATTGCAGACACCTGTGTCAAAATATCCACACAGTATCTGTCTTCTTCCAACATTTTCTTTACGCCCCGCACCTGTCCTTCGATTCGGTTTAAGCGTTTTAATAAATCCTGATATTCCGCTTCCTGTCTGTGCTTCTTCCTCTCACAGCAGGATGGACACATCTCTTTTTCTTCTGCCATAATCGGGCTCCCTTCTATCTTCACATTCCAAATACACACCTGCCGATAGTCATATACCCCCTACCGGTATGCTTATATTATACCCCCACAGGGTATTTGTCAATCCTTTTTCTTCTGATTTTTCATTCTATGCCTCGTCTTCGTTTTCCTGCTCTAAGATATTATCTTGACTTTTCATATGATTTATGCTATTTTCATAACGCTAAAACTGGTGTGGATTTTTCTAGTCTGACTACTTTTCGCCACACAATTATCCCCGTGATAATTGTGTGGCGTTTTTTAGTTTTCTCACACTTTGAAGTAGCGAGGAAAAGAGAAAAGCGAAAAGTTCTGAGAAAAAGTCCAGCGGTGTGATGTCAAGAGATAAATAATAAAAAAATCATATATTTTTGCATATATCTCATAAAGACAAAAAACACCCACCTAAGCCCTGCCGACCAAATTTTAAAAAATGAGCAGGGCGTAAACTCATCAGC
>JBNMJI010000140.1:0-5465 GCA_050873725.1 Roseburia sp. | reverse complement strand
GCATACAGCAGCTTGGAATCATATAAAATATGTCCGATCAAGGTTGATTTTCCATCATCTACACTTCCACAGGTTATAAATTTTAATAATCCATTCATCCTAGAAATACCCCTCTCTCTTTCTTCTTTCCATACTGCCTGCTGCTTCGTTATCAATGACACGGGTGGTTCTCTCGGAAGATACTGCACTTAAAGTCTCATCGATAATCTCATCTAATGTAGTTGCTGTTGACTCTGTTCCTCCGGTCAAAGGATAGCATCCTAAGGTACGAAAACGTACACTCTTGTACTGGATTTCTTCTCCCGGAAGCAGACGCATACGGTCATCATCCACCATGATAATATTTCCATCACGATATACTACCGGACGTACTGCTGCAAAATATAATGGCACGATATCAATTTTCTCACGTTTGATATACTGCCAGATATCGGTCTCTGTCCAGTTGGAAATCGGGAATACACGAATGCTCTCACCTTTGTTGATTTTGGCGTTGTAAAGTTTCCACATTTCCGGTCTCTGGTTCTTCGGGTCCCAGGCATGATTTTCATTACGGAAGGAGAAAATTCTTTCCTTTGCACGGGATTTTTCCTCATCACGTCTGCCGCCACCAAATGCTGCGGTAAATCCATATTTATTTAATGCCTGTTTCAATGCCTGTGTTTTCATGATATCAGTATATGCTGAGCCATGGTCGAATGGGTTAATACCCTTCTTTACACCATCTTCATTGATATACTCTAACATTTCAATGCCAAGCTTCTTTGCTGTCTCATCACGGAATTTAATCATTTCCTTGAATTTCCATGTGGTATTTACATGCAGGAATGGAAATGGCGGCTTCTCCGGATAAAATGCTTTCATGGCAAGATGCAGCATTACGGAGCTGTCTTTTCCAATGGAGTAAAGCATAACCGGCTTCTCGCACTCTGCGGCTACCTCTCTTATGATGTAAATTGCTTCTGCTTCCAGTTCATCCAAATGTGATAATTCACCCATACTTACCTCTTTCTGCCACCCTGTGGCGATTTATTAATATTGATTTGATTGCTTTCTGTCGATAACGATAGTCTCTACGGTTCCATCCCGTTTCTCTATCTTCCAGTCCAGATACTGATCACGGCTTGCTACACTCATCTTACTTCCCATGCCGCCCATATCTGCACCTAAGTAAAGCGCTATGGCATCTACCTTACATTCCTTTATACAGGAGCAACAGCCCCAGCAGTCCTTCGGATACAGCATACATGCCTTTCCGTCAGAACCAATTCCAATCAGTGTTCCCGGACAGACCTGACTGCATCTGCCACATCCCACACATTTACTTTGATTAATAGCTATGCTCATAGGTCTCACCTCGCTTTACTAATTCCCGGAAGAGCACATGGATTTTTCCATTTTCTTTTCTGGTATTCACATATTTTAACCACTCATCACTCTTATCCGGATAATCTAAGTTTTCTGCAAAACTGTGCCAGCGGGTTTCCTTTCTGGCTCTCAGATGATAAATCAGTGTCTCACAAACCGTCAGCCGGTTCTTAAGCTCATAGACAAACATCAGCTCGTGCATATTGGAAGCTCCAAGCTCCGTTGAAAGTTCCTTTAACTTTTCGATTTTCTCTTCTGCCAGATTCAGCTGATTTTCATTAAACTGATAATGATTACTGATTCCGCCTGCATAGGTATCCATTACCTTCTGCATAGCTTCCTCTAACTGTTCCGTATCATATAAACCGGACTGATTTGTTAAAATCTTATCATACTCTTTTATCTTTTCTTCAAATCTGCTATCACAGAATGCTTTCTCTTCTCTGGTCATTTCATGGCTTGCAGCATTTTCTTCTGCAAGGTCTTCTACCATTGCTTTTGCTGCAATCTCGCCCTCTACCATGGCTCCTGTTACATATTTCTGCGGACAGCCTCCTGCCACATCTCCGGCTGCATACAGTCCGTGAATCGTAGACTCTCTTCTGGTGTCAACCCAGTAACCGCTGGCGGTATGTCCGCCTACCACATACGGCTCGGTTCCTTCGATTTCCACATTCTGTTTACTCGGGTTCTTTCCCTGCTCTATCCATTTTAAGGTCTGACTCGGTGCCATGTTAAGATAAGCCTTCTTTAAGGAATCATCCTGCTCGGCACTGATTCCTTCTGTCCGAAGATAACATGGACCATGTCCTAATAAATTTTCTTTTACTGTTCCGTACACACGCTGTGAAGTGGTAAGTCCGTATTTGGTCTCATATACTTCGCCAAGGGCATTTACCTGCTTTGCTCCAACACCCTGTGCAATGGTTCCGGTCGGTGCGATAGTATCTTTACAACGCAGTGCAATAAAACGCATTTCAAAGGTAGTCATCTCTGCTCCGGATTCAATTCCCATGGCATAACCGGCTCCGGTATTAAATGGAGGATACCACATCTTATGTCTGGAAAATCCCGGATTATTTGGCCGGTAAAGACCGGATGCTCCACCGGTTGCACAAAGCACTTTCTTCGCCCGGATTTCTACTGCTGTCTCATCCTCAATGGAGAATCCCACTGCACCGTAAATCCGGTTCTCCTTTACCAGATAATCGGTAATGGCTACCCGGTTTAAAATCGTAACATTCGGCAGTGCTTCTACTGCAGAAGCAAGTAACGGCTTGATGTTCTCACCGTTAATCTTGATATTCCGGTTTCCTCTTGCTACATATTTGCCATTCTCATCTTTTAAAATGACAAGACCAAGCTTCTCCATTTTCTCTGTTACACGGTTTAAGCCTTCTGACATGGTAAGAAGCAAATCCTCTCTTACGATGCCGTCTGCATCCTTTTTGGCATAATCCACATAATCTTCCGGCTTTCTGCCCTCTACGATATATGCATTAATGGCATTTACTCCGGCTGCAAGACAGCCGCTTCTTTTGATGTTGGCTTTCTCCGCAATAATGACTTTCGCATCGGACTGTTCTGCAATGGTCAGTGCTGCATAACAGCCTGCGGTTCCACCGCCAATGATTAAAATGTCTGTATCCAATACTTTCCTGTTCTTAATTTCCATAGCACCTTAGATGTAGAATACATCATCCTCCTGCATTTCTTTATTTTCACAGAGATAAGTCCGCTCTTTATCCAGCACATATAACCGGTAAATCAAAAGGCTTACCTTCTCTCCGATTTCAAGACTCTCTTTTTCTAATGGCCATTCACAGATAATCTCTATGCCACCTACATCTACCGTAACATCCAGACGATTTCCTCGGAATACGATATCCTTCACAATGCCATCCTGGGATGCACTCATATAGCGGTCGATTTTGCCAAACTTATGTATCTTTACAAATTCCGGACGGATGACTGCCTTGGCTGCGCCCTCGATTTTATCAAATCCATGCAACTCTTCATAATTTTCCACCAGGGAAGAACGTCCGATGAACTGCGCCACAAATGGGGTGTCCGGTGTGTTATAAATCTCCGCCGGTGTCCCAATCTGTTCGATGGTTCCATGATTGGTAATGATAATTTCATCTGCCACCTCAACGGCTTCATCCTGGTCATGGGTTACGAAAATGCTGGTGATTCCAAGCTTTGTAACCACACTGCGAAGCCAGAGTCTCAATTCCGAACGAACCTTGGCATCAATTGCTGCAAATGGTTCATCCAAAAGCAGTACCTGTGGTCTTGGTGCCAATGCTCTTGCAAAAGCAACTCTCTGCCGCTGTCCTCCAGACAACTGGTTCGGATACCGCTTCTCCATACCGGAAAGTCCGGTAATCTCCAAAAGTTCTGTTACCCGCTTCTTAATTTCTTTCTTTGGCACCTTCTGAAGCTCCAGTCCAAATGCCACATTGTCATATACGGTCATATAGCGGAACAATGCATAGTTCTGAAATACAAATCCTATACCTCGTTTGGAAGCCGGTACGTCATTGACCCGTTTTCCATCAATGTAAATGTCTCCGGAATTTGGCATTTCCAGTCCTGCAATCATACGAAGCAGTGTTGTCTTTCCACTGCCGGATGGTCCAAGCAGTGCTACCAGCTTTCCTTTTTCAATGCCAAAGCTGACATGATCAGAAGCTTTAAAATTGCCATATTGTTTGCATATATCTTTCATTTCAACATACATATCAGCGGCTCTCCCTTCTTGTTTTTGCCCGATATTCCAGAATATTTCGAAGGAATAATATGATAACTGCCAGAATAACTAAGAGCGAGGATACTGCAAATGCTGCAGTAATGGACTGCTCTGTACCTGACATATATAACGCATCAATTTCCAGCGGAAGTGTAAAAGTCTCTCCTCTCGTCTTTGACAGTGCATTGACGGCGCCGAACTCTCCCAATGCTCTTGAGGTACAGAGGATGACTCCATAGAGCAATGCCCATTTCATCTGTGGAAATGTAATCTTAAAAAAGATTTTCAGTCCGCCGGCTCCCATCAGTGCTGCGGCTTCTTCTTCATCTTTGCCCTGAGCATTTAAAACCGGAATCACTTCCCTTGATACATAAGGGAATGTTACAAATATCGTTGCTAAAATAACGCCTGGAATTGCAAAAGCGATTCTAATATTCGTTCCAAAGAACTGGTTGATTGCCCGGATAAATGGATATGTCCAGCCCAGTCTTCCAAATGTCATCAAAAATGCCAATCCCACGATAACCGGTGAAATGGAAAACGGAATATCGATTAAAGTTGCCAGCACCTGTTTTCCACGGAAGGAAAACTTGGTTAAAAGCCAGGAAACACATAATCCAAAGAATGTGTTAATCACCACGGCTACCACTGTTGCAAGCAACGTTACCTTTAAGGCACTCTTTACATAATCCGTCCGGATGGACTGTATATAAAAGGCAAATCCTTCTTTTAGGGAACTTGCGATGATGCAGATTAGCGGAAGAACCAGCATCAGGAATATGAACAGTACACTGACTGTAATCAGAATATGACGCGTACGTTTTTTTCTTTTTTCCAGTTTTTCAAGCTCGTTCATACTTTTCTCCTTCTATAACTGATTCGTGCGTTGTGCCTGTTTCATCTGAATGATATTTACTGCAAATAATATAAGGAATGATATGATTAACATGACCAGTGCAATTGCTGTTGCAGAGGCATAATCGATATAATTTAATTTCTGCATGATGACATAGGAAATTACCTGTGTATGCTCCTTGGCACTGTTGCCGGATATGTAGATAACGCTTCCATACTCTCCTACTCCTCTGGCAAATGCCAAACCAAATCCGGTTAAAATTGCCGGTTTCATCTCAGATAAGATTACCTTGAAAAATGTTTTCGACGGTGTTGCTCCAAGGATATAAGCGGCCTCTTCATACTGTCCGTCTAATTTTTCCAATATCGGCTGAACAGAACGCACGACAAATGGGATTCCCACAAATACCAGTGCAATGACCAGTCCCACATGGGTATATGCCACCTTTATTCCAAGAGCTGCTAAGGGCTTTCCGATGACTCCGGTGTC
>JBNMJI010000139.1:0-5466 GCA_050873725.1 Roseburia sp. | reverse complement strand
CCAATGGTGTTCTCGCCAGCAAAAGATTACCATCTGCCAGAGTTCCCCAGAGAATCAGATAATCCGATTCCAGTCTGGTATCCTCTTTTTCTCCCATGACATAATTGTCTGTTGCCTTCAGTACTTTCATATTCAGATGCATATCATCATTCTGCACACTTGCCATGATAATTTCCATAAACTGCATCCGGAGATTATCCACACCATTGGTAGAAGAACGCACTACTGTACCATCGGATGTAATAATCAAAATCGTCAGGTTACCATTGGAACAGATTTTTTCAAAATCAATATCATAATCCGATGTATTTAAGATTCCCTGTTCACTGGCCGCATTAATCTGCTGGAATCCATTTTCCAGCACTTCCTGTTTATAGCGGGTATAATAACCTTCCAGCAGGGTAACATTAAGAAGCCAGCACAGTAATACCGTGCCGGCCACTAATCCAACAATTGTCAATGTAATCTGTGTTGTAATGGAATGCTGTTTTTTCTTATTCTTTGCCATATATCTTCCACCTTATCACGTTCTATTGTGGTGCATCAATGTCCAGCTTATAGCCCATGCCCCAGATTGTCTTGATATAATCACCTTTCTCACCCATCTTGCTGCGCAGCTTCTTTACATGGGTATCGATGGTTCTGGCATCGCCAAAATAATCATAATTCCATACATGATTCAAAATTTTCTCACGGGATAACGCAATTCCCTTATTCTCCATGAAATATGCCAGAAGTTCAAACTCTTTATAGCTTAAATCAATATTCTTGCCATCAATCGTCACCATATGGGCTGCCTTGTCCATTACAATGCCGCCTACTTCCAACACATCGTCTTCGGTATAATTGCCGGTTCTCCGCAAAATTGCCTCTACTCTTGCCACCAGAATCTTCGGGCTGAATGGTTTACTGATATATTCGTCCACACCAAGTTCAAAGCCCAAAAGCTCATCACTTTCTTCGCTCTTAGCTGTCAGCATGATAATCGGTGTCTTGGAACTTTCCCTGATTTCCCGGCATACATCCCAGCCGTTCATCTTTGGCATCATAACGTCCAGAATAATCAATGCAATATCTTTATTTTTATAAAATACATCTAAGGCTTCTTCTCCGTCTCCCGCCTCTAATACTTCAAAGTTCTGCTTTACCAAGAAATCGCGCACCAGTTTACGCATACGGCTTTCATCGTCTACTACCAGAATTTTACGTTTTTCCATATTTGCTTCCCTCTTCTTTTTTCTATAGTTTAACGGATAAATATGTCAAATTTGTGTTCTTCTACGATTTAATTCTGCTTTTCCAAAGCATCCAGTGCCGCTTCTCTTTCATCAAGTTCCTGTTCCCACTCTTCATATTTATTAATGATTTTCGTCTCATAATTTAAGATTGTGGTACTGCCACTGGTAAGGCTGATGGCAAACATTGCAATAACTATGATAACCAGCACAATATTGACAGAAAGTAAAATACGGCAGCGTTTCTGCAATTTTGTTTCCTGTTGTTCCTGCTGCTTTTTCTTTTCTTTCTCTGTAACTTTTATGTCACTTCCAGCTGCCCCGTCATCCTGTTTCTCTGCATTTTCATCCGTATTTTCATTTGCGTGCTCACCGGATTTTTCTTTGCCAACTACATGGTCAAGGTCTAAGCCCATATCTTTCACCGGAATACCGGGTATTGTGGATGCATCCACCTCAGGCAGTCCTTTCAGATAATCCTGCAGTTCTTTTAAATAGGCATATCCTATCGGTGTATGGAACAATTCCTGAGCCATGATTCTCTGGTAGATTTCCTGTACCATCTGTGGATTATCCATATTCATATTATCATGTATGTACTGGATTCCTTCCACTTCCTTCTGAGCCAATTTTGCCTGTTCTTCATTTTCAAATACGAATCCATTTACTTCCCAGACTTTGCCATCTAATTCTTTTTGTTCCATATTTCCTCCTGCAATTTACAATCCCAGAAAAGTCTTTTTATAAAATGGTGCAACCTCACCAATCAGCTCCATTGCCTTTTCATCTGCTTCATGCATATCAAGACGCATATAGCCAAGGGACGGCTTTACCGCTTCAGCAATTCCTTCAAAGACGCTCTTTTTCTCGCCCTTAAATTCTACGACCTGCAAATAACTGATATCATCCTTACGTTCAATCTTCGTTACCAGATATGCTTTCTTGATATTCTTCTGTTTCTTCATATATTCACTGAGTATCTGCTTCAGTTCATCCGCCTCTGCAATCGGTTCACCCACAAATACACCCGGTTTCTTCTCAACAAGATTGCCGGATGCCATCTCAGCTTCCTGTCTCTTATAACGTTTGAAATAACCTGCAATAATTTTCTTCCGGTTTTCTTCTACCCGAAGCTCCATACTGCCCGGATTAATCACAAAATCGCGTTCTCCTGCAATCTTCATCAGCTGGTCAAAATTGACTTTCTGTCCCTTCCATTCCTTTACATTATAAATCTTCTGGAAACTCTGCCAGTCTGTATACACCGGCATCCACTGTGCTCCATTGCTATCCTGTAACAGTGCAAACTGAAGGGCTGTTCCCTTCTTTCCGTCTGCATCCGTTTCTTCCTTCGGGTTCTCTACCACTTTTACCGGGCATAAGAATTCCCCGCGGACTACTTCTTTTAACATGCGGTCACATAAGAACTGTTCCGCACGTTTCCACTGTTCATCTTTCTTTTCTTCAAACAAAACCTGTCTGTGTCTTGCCATCGCAAGAATCAGAGCCGGATTTACAACCGGAATCTGCTCTTTGGAAAGCTCGGAAAAATCCGGTGGTGGAAGCAGCTCATCTCTTTTTAATTTACAGGAATAACTTCCCACATCCAGTATCAGATCTTCCATACCCCACCAGTGGAGGTTTGCCCAGAAGAACATCTGCTTGTCTCCTATGATTCCTTTTAATTCCAGTTCTACATTCTGCTCTTTATAATGTTCTATTGCCTTTTGGGCAAATTCTTTCGTTGAAAAGATTAATACACTTCCGTCCCCCATAATACGCGGGTAGCCTGTGTGCTTGTCCCATGCGCAGTAAAGCTCTTTGCATCCCTTTATTTTGTCTGCCAGAATCTTGTTAAACACTTCTATCTTCTTTAAAAAGTTATCTGCCACAAAGGTTTTCTTCTTATGATGTACTTCTGCAGAACGAATCAGAAATTCCAGCTCCTCTAAATCAAGTTTTGCAAGCTCCTGTTCATCCGGCATCTCATAATTTAAAAGATGGGTCTCTAATAATTCTTCTTTACGCTCTTTACTAATTTCCATGTTTCTTCTCCTATATCTTTCCTTAAAACGATTCACGTTATCTCTATTTTAATATAAAAGCGCCATAAAGTAAAATAGAATCCTTTCGGATTCTACTTTATCTTTCACACGTTTTACATCAGTTCTTCAATAACTCCTGTCTCATTGTATTTTCTACAGTCAATGACACGCTGATTGGAAGAACCTTTGAATTTTAACGTAATATCATATAGTTCTGCCACATAAGGACCGTCCACCAGCACATCAATTAAGGATAATAATTCTTTCGTATCTTCGGTATATCTTCTTCCCTCCGGTACTAAATCCTTATCCAATACATATCCGGTATATGCCCATATGTCTTTTTCCGGGTGTTCCGCCCGCACCCGCTTAATAAACGGAAGCAGTGCATGCTGATTTTCCGGTTCAAAAGGGTCTCCTCCCAAAAGAGTCAGTCCCTTGATATATGGAGATTCCAAAGATGCAAGAATCTCATCTTCTACTTCTTTTGTAAATTCCTCTCCATTATTAAAATCCCATGTTTCCGGCTGAAAACACTCTTCACAGTGGTTCCGGCAGCCGGATACAAACAGCACCGTTCTTACGCCGGTGCCGTTTGCAATGTCATTATATTTAATCGCTGAATAATGCATTTTCTTTTCACTTTCTTTTTATAAGTGAAGTACACGCTCCTTGATCTCCTGGGTTCTTCCCTGATTCCAGAACTGGGAACCAATGTAGCCACAGGTACGTCTTGCCACGTTCATCTTATCCTGGTCACGGTTGTGGCAATGCGGGCACTCCCATACTAATTTTCCATCATCATCTTTTACAATCTGAATCTCACCATCATAGCCGCATACCTGGCAGTAATCACTCTTGGTATTCAGCTCTGCATACATGATATTCTCATAGATAAATTTCATTACAGATAAAACAGCATCCAGATTATCCTGCATATTCGGAACTTCCACATAGCTGATTGCTCCACCCGGTGAAAGTGCCTGGAACTGGGATTCGAATTTCAGCTTGGTAAATGCATCAATCTTCTCTGTTACATGCACATGATAGCTGTTGGTAATGTAATTCTTATCGGTAACACCCGGAATGATTCCGAAACGTTTCTGTAAGCATTTTGCAAATTTATAGGTGGTAGACTCAAGTGGCGTTCCATATACGGAGAAATCAATATTTTCTTTCTCTTTCCACTCTTTGCAGGCATCATTCAACCGCTGCATTACCTTTAATGCAAATGGTGTCGCTGCCGGGTCGGTATGTGGTTTTCCGGTCATATATCTGGTACATTCGCAAAGTCCTGCATAGCCCAGTGAAATAGTAGAATATCCACCATACAACAGCTTGTCTATGGTCTCACCCTTCTTCAGACGGGCAAGTGCACCATACTGCCAGAGAATCGGTGCCACATCAGAAGGTGTTCCCTTCAGACGGTTATGACGCGCCATCAATGCACGATAGCAAAGGTCCAAACGCTCATCAAAGAGCTTCCAGAACTTATCAAAATCTCCGCCGGAGGAACATGCCAGATCCACCAGGTTCAAGGTTACAACACCCTGATTGAAACGGCCATAGAACTTCGGCTTGCCATCTTCATCATGATATACCGTAAGGAAGGAACGGCAGCCCATACAGGTATAGCAGTTGCCATCTTTTAATTCCTTCATTTTTTTCTCAGAAATATAATCCGGAACCATACGTTTTGCAGTACATTTTGCTGCTTTCTTGGTCAGATAATAGTATTCCGAATCCTCATGGATATTATCCTCTTCCAATACATAAATCAGCTTTGGAAATGCCGGTGTAATCCATACGCCATCCTCATTCTTAACACCCTGATAACGCTGGTCTAACACTTCCTCTATAATCATGGCAAGGTCTTTTTTCTCCTGCTCATTCTTTGCTTCATTCAGATACATAAATACCGTTACAAATGGAGACTGTCCGTTGGTGGTCATCAGTGTTACCACCTGATACTGGATAACCTGTACGCCTCGTTCGATTTCCGCATGAAGTCTTCTTTCTACAATGCTGTTAATCTTCTCTTCGCTCAGTTCCACATCGCTCTCTTTTAAAGTCTGTACCAGTTCTGCATGAATTTTCTCACGGCTGATCTGAACAAACGGTACTAAATGCGCCAGTGAAATACTCTGTCCACCATACTGGGAACTTGCCACCTGTGCAATAATCTG
>JBNMJI010000138.1:0-5510 GCA_050873725.1 Roseburia sp. | reverse complement strand
GTTTTTGCGGTGTTAATGATATTGAACTGTATTCTTGGAATCATGGCGAAGATTGCACCACAGATGAATATGTTTTCTGTTGGTATTCAGCTTAAAATATTACTTGGATTTCTGGTTTTGTTTTTGACAATACAGCTTCTTCCATATGTATCTGATTTTGTATTTACGGAGATGAAGCGGATGGTTACCGGAATTGCATCAGGAATGCATGGATAAGCTGGTACAGGGATAGGAGATTTATATGGAGGAAAGAGATTTACTTCTGAAATATAATCTGCAGTGGTTCGCAAAAGAAGGACCTGGCGGCGAAAAAACAGAGCCGGCAACTGCAAAAAAATTAAAAGATGCCCGAGAAGAAGGTAAAGTTGCAAAAAGCAAGGAATTTTCCGGAGCAGTAGATTTAATTGTTTTATTCCTGGGATTGAAGATTTTTGGAAGCTATGTTTCAGAAACCTTAATGAATGAGTTTGCGGGTTTCTATCGAAAAATCCCGGATATCATATTAGAAAATAAGACGGGTATGACCATAAAATCCAGCCATATGCTAATGTCACAGGCTGTGATTGATATGATAAAAGCCATGATTCCGTTTCTTTTAATCGGAATGGTGGTAACGTTTTTAGTCAGTGTACTTCAGGTGGGCTGGAAAATAAGCGGGAAGCCATTAAAACCGGAACTGTCTAAGTTTAATCCAATCAATGGTTTTAAACGGATGTTTTCCAAAGATTCGCTGTTTGAACTTGTGAAGTCTATTGTAAAGGTGATATTGGTAATTTATGTAGCATATTCCGAAATCAAGGACAGACAGGGCGAATTATTTGTTATCTATGATATGGAACTGCTGCAGGCAGTTGGATTGATTGCCGGACTTATTGTGGATGTGGGATTGAAGATAAGCCTGGTATACCTGATTGTTGGAATCGCTGATTTGATTTATCAGAAACATAAATTCAAAGAAGAAATGAAGATGACCAAACAGGAGGTAAAGGACGAGTATAAGAATACTGAAGGAGACCCACAGATTAAGGGAAGACAGCGTCAGAGAATGCGTGAGGCATCGCAGCGTCGAATGATGCAGGATGTGCCAAAGGCAGATGTAGTCATTACCAACCCGACCCATTATGCAGTTGCAATCAAGTATGATGCAGAGGTATCCAAAGCACCGATTGTTGTTGCAAAGGGTGAAGATTTTCTGGCTGCAAAGATTAAGGAAGTAGCAAGAGAAAATCAGGTGGAAATTGTAGAAAATAAGCCATTGGCACGTATGCTTTATGCGAATGTAAATGTTGGGGCAGAAATTCCGCCGGAGTTATATCAGGCAGTTGCAGAAGTGCTTGCGATGGTTTACAATTTAAAAGGCAGAAATTGATAAGATTTTAATGAAAGGAGGAAACCGGAATGAAAAAAGCGGATTTTGGTGTAGCAATCTATCTTCTTGCTGCAGTCATATTCTTTATTATTCCGATTCCTTCTATTTTATTGGATGTCATGCTGGCGATTAATATTTCACTGGCAATGATTATCCTTTTTAATGCGTTATTTGCAAAAGAAGTGCTGGATATGTCATTCTTCCCGACACTGCTTTTGTTTACTACCATATTCCGAATCTCGTTAAATGTTTCTTCTACCAGATTGATTTTATCAACCGGTGAACCTGGAAACGTAGTAGAGACCTTTGGAGGTTTCGTAGGAAGCGGTAATCTTGTAATTGGAGCAATTGTATTTATTGTCTTGATTTTGATACAGTTTATTGTTATCAATAAAGGTTCTGAGCGTGTATCTGAGGTAACCGCACGTTTTACATTGGATGCAATGCCTGGAAAACAGATGGCAATTGACGCAGATTTAAATACTGGTGCCATTACAGAGAAGGAAGCAAGAGAACGAAGAAATAAGATTCAGCAGGAATCCAGCTTCTTTGGCTCTATGGATGGTGCGACCAAGTATGTAAAAGGAGATGCAACAGCCGGCCTTATTATTACATTCATCAACCTGATTGGTGGAACAATTATGGGGGTTATGAATGGCGGACTATCTGCCATGGAGGCACTTCAGAAGTATGGTATATTAACTATTGGTGATGGACTGGTCAGCCAGGTTCCGTCTCTTTTGATTTCTCTGGCAACCGGTATTCTGGTAACAAAAGCATCCAGCGAAGCAGATTTTGGCTCTATGCTGGTAAGACAGCTCTTCGGAATTCCGAAGGTGTTATATATTGTCGGAGGAACTATAACATTCCTTGGCGTTGCGACACCATTAAATACGGTACTGTTTGGAGCACTGGGCGTAGCATTTTTAGTTGCCGGACGTAAGATTCAAAAGGACGTAAAGGTAGAAGAAATCGAAGAGGAAACCAATGCGGACGAAACAGCGGCAGAAGAAATCCGGCGGCCGGAGAATGTGGTTTCACTGCTTCAGGTTGATCCTATTGAACTGGAGTTTGGTTATGGTATTATTCCACTGGCAGATGTAAATCAGGGTGGAGACCTTTTGGACCGTGTAGTAATGATTCGTAGACAGATTGCACTGGAACTTGGAACAGTGGTTCCGATTATTCGTCTGCGTGATAATATTCAGTTAAATCCAAACCAGTATATCATTAAGATAAAGGGAATTCAGGTAACAGAAGGAGAAATCCTTTTTGACCATTATATGGCAATGAATCCGGGATATGTGGAAGAGGAAATCACCGGTATTCCGACCTTTGAACCGTCTTTCCATCTGCCGGCAATCTGGATTACAGAGGGACAGAGAGAACGTGCAGAGAGTCTTGGCTATACCGTAGTAGATCCGCCATCTATCATTGCCACCCATCTGACAGAAGTAATCCGTTCTCATATTGCAGAACTTCTTACCAGACAGGATGTATCTAACCTTATTAATAATATCAAGGAAAACAATCCTGCGCTTGTGGACGAGCTTACACCGAAACTTCTTAGTATTGGTGAGATTCAGAAAGTCTTACAGAATCTTTTACAGGAGGGTATATCTATCCGTGACCTGCTTACGATTTTTGAAAATTTAGCAGACCATGCGGTAACAACCCGGGATACCGATGTATTGACGGAATATGTGCGTCAGGGATTAAAACGTGCAATTTCCAGTAAATACTTCCCGGCAAATGAGACAACCAGCGTGGTAACTTTAGACCCGAAGGTGGAACAGGAAATCATGGGTTCTGTAAAACAGACCGAGCAGGGGGCTTATCTGACTTTAGATCCGGAGAAGACCAAGAATATTATGGAATCCTTGAAGCAGGAAGTAGCGAAGTTAGAGAATATCGGAAAGAATCCGATTGTCATTACTTCGCCGATTGTACGAATGTATTTTAAGAAGCTCACCGAGGACTATTTCAAAGACCTCATTGTGGTGTCTTATAATGAAGTGGAATCAAATGTGGAATTACAATCAGTAGGGATGGTGACAGCATAAAATGACGATTAATAAATTTCAGGGCAGAACAAGAGAAGAGGCAGTTGATAAGGCGAAAAAGGAAATGGGAGAAGCAGTTGTGATTATGAATGTAAAGGAAATCAAACCGAAGGGCTTGTTCCGGGCATTAAAGAGCACAACTTATGAAGTGACAGCAGCATTGGAGGAAAAAGAACAGATAGTTAATCCTCTTCCTGCATTACATGCACCATTAAAGATGCATGACAGTATAAATTTTGCAGCAAATGAAAAGATTGAAATCCCGGCACCGGAACCGGTAGCCGTTCATCCGGAAACCAGTCATGATTTAGAAGAAAAGATAGAAAGTCTTTCTAATTTATTAGAAAAGAAATTAAAACCGGAAAAAGAGGAAGAACCAAAAGAAGAAGAAAAGCCGGAAAAGGAGACTGCCGCTCCAAAGGATATGAAGCATCAGCAGTCTGAGACTTTCCGTTGTATCCGCATGATTTATGAAACATTACTGGATAATGAAGTGAATGAAAGATATGTCAATCAAATATTAGATGATGTGGAGAAGAATTTAAGGGGCAGTGCAAGCATGGATATTATTTTATCCAATGTTTACCAGAAAATGGTATTAAAATTCGGACAGCCACAAAAGATTGAACTGGTACCGGGACAGCCGAAAATCGTATTTTTCATTGGACCAACCGGAGTTGGCAAGACAACAACTATTGCAAAAGTAGCTTCCAAATTCAAAGTGGATTATGGCAAAAAAGTAGCATTTTTAACAGCGGATACTTATCGTATTGCTGCGGCAGAACAGTTACGTACCTATGCAAATATCTTAGATACACCGCTGACAGTTATTTATTCACCGGAAGAAATGAATGCAGCCATAGAGCGTGTAAAGGATTATGACCTCATTCTGGTAGATACCGCGGGATTCTCTTATAAGAATGAAGAACAGAGAAAAGATATGAAACATCTCATAGAAAGTCTGGATGACAAATATGAGAAGGATGTTTATCTGGTATTAAGTGCAACGACAAAATACCGGGATTTGATAGAGATTGTAGATAAATATCATGAAATATCGGATTATAAGATTATTTTTACTAAATTAGATGAGACCAGTAGTTATGGTAGTCTGTTAAATATTCGTATGTATTCTGGTGCGGATGTTTCCTATGTGACAACGGGACAGAATGTACCAGATGATATTGAAATTTTCCAGTCACAGAAAATTGTAAAACAGTTATTGGGAGGCAGATAATAATATGGATCAGGCAGAAAAGCTGCGCAATGTAATTAAATTAAAGAACCAGAAGCTTCCCCAGAAAGCAAGAGTAATTACGGTTACCAGTGGAAAAGGTGGCGTGGGAAAATCCAGCGTTACAGTTAACCTGGCAATCCAGCTTCAGAAAATGAATAAGAAAGTTATTATTTTTGATGCTGATTTGGGACTGGCAAATGTAGAAGTTATGCTTGGAGCAATACCAAAACATAATTTAAGTGATGTTATATACCGGGGAATGGATATACGACAGATTATAACAGAGGGACCGGCAGGAGTAAGCTTTATCTCAGGCGGTTCCGGCATTGTGGGAATGAATAATCTGTCCAAGGATCAGATTACATTTTTAGTACGTAATCTGGCACAGTTGGATGAAATGGCGGATATTGTACTGGTGGATACCGGGGCAGGAATTGCGGACAGTGTATTGGAGTTTGTTATGGCTTGTCCGGAGGTTCTATTGGTATCAACACCGGAACCAAGTTCACTGACAGATTCCTATTCTCTGTTAAAGGCATTGCATCGGAATCCGAATTTTGCCAAAAGCGGAACGCAGATTCATGTGGTTGCCAATCGTGTAAATTCCGTGGAAGATGGACAGGCAGTATATGATAAATTAAATACCGTTGTGTCACAGTTTTTAAATGGAAATATCAATTATCTTGGGATGATTCCGCAGGATGTTTCCTTAGAGCGTGCAGTCAGACAGCAGAAGACCGTGTCGCTCAGCGCTCCAAGCTCTGCTTCGGCAAAAGCATTTGAGGTACTTGCGCGGAATCTTATCAATGATACACATGAACCATATGTCATGAAGAAGGGG
>JBNMJI010000137.1:0-5574 GCA_050873725.1 Roseburia sp. | reverse complement strand
CTTCATTGCAGCAAAGGATATTTTCTTTATCGGAAGAGGAATTGATTATGCAATTTCCATGGAAGGTTCTTTAAAATTAAAAGAGATTTCCTATATTCATTCTGAGGCATATGCAGCAGGTGAGTTAAAGCATGGAACCATTTCCCTGATTGAAGATGGCACACCGGTAGTTGCAGTGGCAACACAGGATGCACTGCTGAAAAAGACCATCAGCAATATTGTAGAGGTGAAGACCAGAGGCGCATTTGTTATGGCAGTCACCAATGAAGGCAATACAGAGATTGAAAAGACCGCAGATTATGTTATTTACATTCCGCAGACCAATGCATATTTTGCCAATTCACTGGCAATTATTCCATTACAGCTGTTCAGCTACTATGTAGCAGTTGGAAAGGGCTGTGATGTAGATAAACCAAGAAATCTTGCAAAATCAGTAACTGTAGAATAAGAACAGTCCCACAGGGAAAAGGAGATTTTCTTCTTTTCCTCTGCGGGGCTGTTTATTTATGCGAGAAACACGCAAAGAGTGTTTCTCAAGTTATGTTGTCAGGCATCTATAAGAAGCTGCCAGCCGTATTTTTTGGATATTTGACAAATAAAACATAAAAGAGACATAATTTTCTCAATAATTAGACACAGAACTAACACAATTTATGGATATTATCATAATCAGAAAGTAACAAAGAGATGAAAGGAGTAATCTTTATGGAAAACAATTATAATAACAATTTTAACTCCGGCTCTCCTTATTCATATAATCAGACGAACCAGCAGACAGGAGACGGAACAAATACTTCATGGAGCAGCCAGGTGAACGGAAATACTTCGCAGAGCTACAATCAGGGAACCCAGAATGGCCAGACATACAGTCAGGGTGGTCAGGCTTACGGTCAGAACACACAGACATATCAGAACGGCAGCCAGACACAGTATGGACAGGGAAATGCCTACTACAGTCAGGGAACCCAGCCATATGGACAGAATCAGCAGAAGAAAAAACGGAAAGAAAAAGTAAAGAAAGAGCATGGTAAAGGTGGATTTGGTGTAAAACTTGCAAAATGTGCAGCCATTGCATTAGTCTTTGGATTGATTTCAGGAAGCGTATTTGCGGGAACGAATCAGTTGCTTGGAACAAAGTGGAGCAACTCTGAATCTACTAAGACAGAGGCTTCCCTGAACAAGAGCAGCAGCGGAGATACCGTTAAGGCAGCAAATACTTCATCTACAGCGGTAACTGATCTGACGGATGTTTCAGACATTGTAGATAATGTAATGCCGTCTATTGTTGCAATTACGAACATGAGTGAAAAACAGGTAAGCACCTGGTATGGATATACTGCATCACAGCCACAGGAAAGCTGTGGTTCCGGAATCATAGTAAGCCAGGATGATCAGTACATCTATGTAGCAACGAATAATCATGTGGTATCCGGTGCACAGAGTATTACGGTACAGTTCTCAGATGACAGCACAGTAGCCGCAGAAGTAAAAGGAACAGATGCAGGAAGTGACTTGGCAGTTGTTGCAGTTCCGATTTCCGATATCAGTGCAGACACCTTAAGTACCATTAAGGTTGCAACCCTTGGCAACTCAGATGACTTAAGCGTAGGTCAGGCAGCAATCGCAATTGGAAATGCATTAGGATATGGACAGTCTGTTACAACAGGTGTTATCAGCGCTCTGAACCGTGAAGTATCCGTAGAAAATGATGACGGTTCTACCACCACCAATGAACTGATTCAGACAGATGCAGCCATTAACCCTGGTAACAGTGGTGGTGCATTACTGAATGCCAAAGGTGAAGTAATTGGTATCAGTTCTGTAAAATATTCCGATACTAGTGTAGAAGGTATGGGCTATGCAATCCCAATTAATACAGCCTCTCCGATTATTGAAAAATTAATCAACCGTGAACAGGTCGATGAATCCCGTTCCGCATATCTTGGAATCTCCGGTGTAGATGTATCTTCCGCTGTTGCACAGACCTATAATATGCCGGAAGGAATTTACCTCTATCAGGTAAAGGAAGGTTCACCGGCAGAGCAGGCAGGTTTACAGGCAGGTGATATTATTACGTCCTTTGATGGAAGCAAGGTTTCATCCACAACAGAATTGAATGATGCTATCAAATATTGTGCAGCAGGTGATTCTGTAGAAGTTGTATTTGAACGTCAGGTAGATGGACAGTATCAGGAACAGACCATAACTGTAACTTTAGGCCAGAAAAACTAAAAACAGATATTAAAATGTAAAGTTTAGCCATCTATAAAGCTAAGCCACCAATAAGGCAGATAAAACAGCAGTGTCTTAAATATGTTGAAGAAAACATGGACACTGCTGTTTTTTTTCACGCGGACTATGGTGAGCACCACGATAACTTTAGAAAAAATTAATAGTTGTTTCGGGTATTTTCTGATATGATAGAAGAATAAGAACAATAAACTTATGAGGAAAGTAAAAGATGAACCCATTAGATTTTAGCAGAATAAAAGACGAGGCACATCCGGAGGATTTTTTAAGTGAGATGAAACCCTTTGGGGATTTAATGATGTATTACCGGTGCGCCATGATGGAAGTGGAAACCAAATTTAAGGTATTAAATGAGCAGTTTTCCACACAATATAACAGGAATCCAATTGAGTCCATAAAAACAAGACTGAAGAAACCGGCAAGTATTATTGAAAAAATCAAACGGAAGAATATTGGATTTTCCATGAAAGCAATTGAGGAGAATATGTTTGATATTGCAGGAGTGCGTGTCATCTGTTCTTTCCAGGAAGATATTTATACCATGGCAGATTTGCTGCTGCAACAGGATGATATTATTCTGGTAGAGAAGAAAGATTATATTGCACATCCGAAGGATAACGGATACCGGAGCCTGCATCTGATTGTAGATGTACCGATATTTTTATCCAATGAGAAGCGCCATATGAAAGTGGAGGTACAGCTTCGAACCATTGCCATGGATTTCTGGGCAAGCCTTGAACATAAGCTTCGCTACAAGAAGCATATCAATAATTCAGAAGAAATTGCAGATAAGCTGAAACATGTGGCAGATGTAATTACTGAGATGGACTGTGAGATGCAGGATATCCGTCATATGATAGAATTTGTAGACGATGATGCAGAATCGTAGTATACTATAGATATCTGGTACAAGGAGGAGGTAACAAGATGACAGAGGGTGGACTTCTGATTTTCCTTGGAATTTTAATCTTATTTGTAATAATTGTAGCTGTAATAGCGGTAGTAGCCGCAGTATCCGGGGCAGCAGCGGCAATTGCAGATGAGGACAAAGAAGAAGAGTAGAGAAAAAGAACGTTCCTGAATGGAAATTATTCCAGACGGGAACGTTCTTTTTTGCCAGATATTCGTAAGAAGCTGCCGGTGGCAGATTCTGTAGGTCGCTTACAACATTATAAATCGATACCAAGTCCTTCGAAAAGCACTTTCATAGAGTCCATTTCAAGAATCAGAATCATAGCACTTTTGATTTGGGTATGGGCAAAACTTAACCGTTCATCAATAAAGAGAACCTGATAATCCAGTCTTGTGAATTCTTTTTCCGGTACAGCCAGAATTTCTCCAATGGTGCCAAGCTGGTTCTGCGGTGGCTCAATGTCAATGAAGGTATTTGTCATTTTTGCAATAGAATTTACATAAGCAGCAGTTGTGATGTTTGCCATTTCCCGCAATACGGATAAATCCATATCGTCCAGTGAATCAATGGAATCGACATTTTTTTCATAAAAGGTGTTGATAAGCCGGTTGGCAAATTCCTGTTCCACAATCTGAAGCATAACACCATTCATATCGCCTTTTACATTTACGGTCATACCAATAGCAGTTTTATCTGCCCCACCAAGATAATCTGCAGCTTTGCTATAATCCATCAGGCAGATATTTGGCACTTCAATATCTACCGGTGTATTTAAGAGGCCTGCCAGTGCGGTAGCAGCATTACCGGAACCGATATTGCCAATTTCAGCCAGAACACTTAAATGCATAGAATCCAGTTCTTTTAAATTAAGCATAGACATAAAAACTCTCCCTTTGTCATTACAGTATAAATTTTTCTCATTTTCATTCATTATAACATAGGATACAGGCAATGAGAATGGATTTTTATGGCATTTCGAAAGGAATTATAAAGAATTTTGAAGAATAAAAATTCTGCTTGTATTCTCACTTTTTATTTGTTACAATCAGCACAAAGCATATATTCTAATTTTCGAATGGCGAAAGCCAATCTAAATTTCTGGTATCAATTCAATGAATTCTATGCTTTTAAATTCTAATTACAATTAATGAACGCATAGTGCATTGAACAGGTGAAACATCAGAGGCGGAAATAGGATATGCAATCCTGCTTTTCTATGTACTATGGGAAAAGGAGGAAAATGAAAACTTTAGAAGAACTGAATCTGGTGGATGACTTTCTGGTAAACAGCCTGACCAGTCATAAAATTTATGGGGAACAGTCGGCAAGATACATATTGGAGTGTATTCTGCATCGGCAGATAGGGAAGCTTACAGTGGTGCCGCAGCGATTCTTCGGTGGAGAAAATACAGAAGCCCATGGCATTCGGCTGGATGTATATCTGGATGAAGAAAATGGAGAAATTTTTGATATTGAACCGGACCAGAATGACGGAAAGGGAGATCTTGCAGCACTGCCCCGCAGAGCACGTTTTTATCATGCGAAGATTGATGCAGGAAATTTGCCGGTAGGCGAGGCATATGGAAAGCTTCGAAATGTAATCGTGATTTTTATCACAACCTATGACCCTTTTAGTGAGAACCGAATGGTATATACCATTAAGAATAGCTGTGTGGAAGTGCCGGAATTAAAGTATGAAGATGGTGCGCAGACTATATTTTTATATACAAGAGGAAAAGAAGGAAACCCACCGGAAGAATTAAAACAGCTGCTGCATTACATGGAGCATTCGTCCATAGAAAATGCGTCCACCGAAAGCCTGAAAAAGCTTCACCGGATGGTAACAGCAGTAAAGCGGGATGGAGAGGTAGGTCTTGCATATATGTAGAGTTTTGAGAGAGAAGCAAGAATCAGAAGAGAAGGTCAGACACAGGAAATCATAAGACTTGGCCGTAAATTCGGAAAATCAGAGGAAGAGATTTTAGCATTATTACAGGAAGAATTGCAGATAAGTGAAGAGTGGGCAAAAGAGTTGTTGGAAAAATATACTTTATAAAACTCACCCTTGACAAAAGTGCCTGGCAAATTTAATATAAAGCCTAGAGATAAAGGTAATGAGAAAGAGGAGTACATCGGTACGGTTCTAAGAGAGGACGGCTCATCGGCTGGAAGGTCGTCTGAATACGGCAGATGGAAGGTAGCTTTCGAACCGGAAAACCCAGAAAGCCTGCAAACGGAATCCTATAAAGAATCCCAGAATGGCATAAGTTTTCCCGGCACTCCACGTTACGGAGAAGAGATGTGCATAGATACTATGCATAACGAAGGTGGTACCGCGCTGATTCGCCCTTCTTATCCAGTTGGATAGGGAGGGCTTTTTTACTTTACAGGAAATTGCTTTCCTGTAAAGT
>JBNMJI010000136.1:0-5600 GCA_050873725.1 Roseburia sp. | reverse complement strand
GTATCGTAGAAGGAACGGTAGAAAGCCTGATGCCATATGGTGCATTTATCAATCTGGGTGACGGGCTTACAGGACTTGTCCACATTTCCCAGATTTGTGAACGCCGTATCAACAAACCTTCCGAAGTATTAAAGGAAGGCCAGCATGTAAAAGCCAAGCTTTTAAATACCAACGACGGAAAAATCAGCTTAAGCATGCGCGCATTGGAAGAAGAAATGGTAGATACTTCCGTAGAAGAAAAAGAAGACTTATCTGCCTATACCTCTGACGAAAGTGCTTCTACAAGCCTTGGCGCACTGTTAAAGGGATTGAAGCTCTAAAACGCAACAAGGGACAGATATTTCTATCTGTCCCTCATTGTTTTTAAAGGTTGGAGAATACTTTTATCAAAATTTAGTCTAATTTCCAAATATCTTTGTTGTACTGATCAATTGTACGGTCAGATGAGAAGAAGCCAGCTTTGCTGATGTTTGTTAACATCATTTTTGCCCATGCTTTTCTATCTTCGTAATCTGCAAGCATTTCATCTTTCTTTGCACGATAAGATTCGAAATCCGGAAGAGTCATGAACCAGTCTTTGTTGATTAACTCGTTGAAGAGTCTCTCTAAGTTCTCTGCATTTCCGATTGCTTTCATTTCATCGCTTACGATGAAGTCGATTGCACGTTTGATATCTGCATCGTTGTCATAGTACTTGCGTGATACATAATCAGCTTTTGCGTAGTGCTCAATTACTTCGTCAGAAGACTCACCGAAGATGTAGATGTTATCATCTCCTACTAACTGATGCATCTCTACGTTTGCTCCGTCCATGGTTCCGATTGCTACTGCACCGTTTAACATGAACTTCATGTTGGATGTTCCGGATGCCTCTTTGGAAGCTAAGGAAATCTGCTCATGGATATCTGCTGCCGGGATTAATTTCTCAGCTAATGTAACATTGTAGTTCTCTACCATAACAACCTGTAAGTATGGGCTTACTTCCGGGTCATTTGCGATTAACTGCTGTAAGCAGAGAATTAAATGGATAATATCTTTTGCAATTACGTAAGCCGGAGCTGCCTTTGCACCAAAGATTGCTGTAATCTTTCTTGCCGGTTTCTTTCCTGCTTTGATTTCAAAATATTTGTTAATTACATAGAGTGCATTCATCTGCTGTCTCTTGTACTCATGTAATCTCTTAATCTGGATATCAAATACTGAGTTCTCATCTAAGTCGATATTCTGTGTTGCTTTTAAGTAGTTCTTAAGAACAACTTTGTTCTCAGTCTTGATTGCAAGTAATTTATCTAATACTGCATCGTCGTTTACGAACTGTCCTAATTTTTCCAGTTCCATTGCATCTTTCTTGAAGCCTGGTCCAATCAGTTCTTCGATTAAGGATGTTAATCCCTTGTCGCAGTGTAATAACCAACGACGGAATGTGATACCATTTGTCTTGTTGTTGAACTTCTCAGGATAAATCTTGTAGAAGTTATTTAACTCAGAATCTTTTAAGATTTCTGTATGAAGGTATGCAACACCATTTACGCTGAATCCGTAGTGGATATCCATATGAGCCATGTGTACACGTTTCTCATCATCAATGATGTATACAGACTTGTCATCATATTTAGCAACGACACGGTTGTTTAATTCGTAGATGATTGGCATTAACTGTGGAACAGCTTTCTCTAAGAAAGAGATTGGCCATTTCTCTAATGCTTCTGCTAAGATGGTGTGGTTGGTATATGCACAGCACTTGGAAACGATTGCAATAGCCTCGTCCATGCCGATTCCTCTTTCCATTAACAGACGAATCATCTCTGGGATTACCATAGATGGATGGGTATCATTAATCTGGATTACTGCATAATCAGCGAGGTCATGTAAATTGCATCCTCTTTCTACAGCTTCATCTAAGATTAACTGTGCAGCGTTGCTTACCATGAAGTACTGCTGGTAAACACGAAGGAGACGTCCCTTGTCATCGCTGTCATCCGGATATAAGAATAATGTCAGGTTTTTCTTGATATCCTCTTTGTCAAAGTCAATTCCATCACCAACGATGCTCTCATCTACTGTTTCGATATCGAATAAATGAAGTTTATTGGTTGTGTTTTCATATCCGGTAACATCAATATCATATAATCTTGAAGTTACATTAAATCCACCAAACTGTACCTGGTAGCTCTTATCTGTCTTTGTCAGCCAGCTTTCATCCTGAATCCAAGGATTCTTGGTTTCTTTCTGAAGGTTGTTTTCAAATACCTGTTTGAATAATCCGTAATGATAGTTAAGTCCAACTCCATCACCGTTTAATCCTAATGTTGCAATAGAATCAAGGAAGCATGCTGCAAGTCTTCCAAGACCACCGTTACCAAGTGATGGTTCCGGCTCAACCTCTTCAATTGCACAGATGTCTTTGCCATTTGCTGCAAGTACATCTCTTACTTCATCATATACGCCTAAGTTAATCAGGTTGTTGGAGAGAAGTTTTCCAATTAAGAACTCTGCGGAAATATAATATAATTTTTTCTTTCCGTTGTGATTCTCTTTCTTCTCAGCCATTGCTTTTGTCATCTCTAATAATGCGAAGTATAATTCTTCGTTAGAACAATCAGCAATTCCCTTGTTATATTTTTTTGTTACGATTTCCTGTAAATTCATTTTTGACCCTCCGTTAAATTTGAATTCGGTTCGTTCTTTCTCTTATGTATGCATTATCTAACATTTCTTTTACATTTTCTTGTAATATCCCGGTCAAAAGTGGTACAATACTATCATATTTCGATGATTTTAGAAAATTTTACTTTTTTGTACATTTTGACGAAAGGCGTTTCCCATGAATATTCTCGAATATGAAAATTACCAGGAAAAGAAATCACATGGCTCAGAGAGTTTCCCGTATATCACCTATCCCTGTTCCATCCCCCTGGACTTTGAGCGGGTGCCTGCCCACTGGCATGACGAAACGGAAATTATCTATATCAAAAAAGGCAGAGGACTGATTACCGTAGACCTGGAAGAATACCCGGTTCAGGAAGGAAGTATTCTTCTGATTCTTCCGGGACAGGTTCATTCCATTGAGCAGTATCTCGATTACAAAATGGAATACATTAATATTATTTTTAAACTGGAAATGCTCCTTGCCAAACAGACAGACATCTGCAACAGCCGCTACTTTACACCGCTTTTAGATGGCACTCTGCGGCTTACCACACATTTTACACCGGGCATGCCATTCTATAATGAAATTGCAGGATGTATTAATGCTGCAGATGAAGTCTGTAAGACCAATCCACCGGCTTTCCAGCTTGTGATTAAAGGACAGCTTTTTCTGCTCTTTTCCATTCTGATTTCTAACTGCTGCGAAACAAGTGTCTCCCGCAAAAACCAGAAATCCCTGGAAAAGATGAAACGCATCATCAAATATATCGAGACAAATTACGCCAGTAAAATCTCCATTGAAGAAATGGCAGATGCGTTAAACTTAAGCCAGTCTCATTTTATGAAATTTTTTAAAAATACCATGGGAACTACTTTTACAGAATATTTAAATGATTACCGGCTGACCATGGCCAGCCGGCTGCTTATCTCGTCTGAAGCTTCTATATTAGACATTGCCGCTGAAGTAGGCTTTGATAACCTTTCTTACTTCAACCGGCTGTTTAAGAAACGTTTTTATGTTACGCCTCGTGAGTACCGGAAGCGTTTTGCAGGATAAGTTCTTTTACTTTTTTCATATCCATTGCAGGCAGGTAATAGGTACTGTCCGGCTTTTTATCATCCTTCGGAGAAATATTTGAATGAATGTAAAAAGTGTCAAAACCTGCCTCTTTGGCTCCATTGATGTCACAGCGTACATCATTTCCAATCATCAGTGTTTTCTTCACATCCAGATGATACTTTTCTATCAGTTGTTCAAAAAAACGGATGTCCGGTTTCTTGGTTCCGTAATCAGATGAAATAAAAATATCGTCAAAGTATTTTGTGATATCTAAATAATTCATCTCATACTCTGTGAAAATCCGCTGGGCGTTGGATAAAAGATATACCTTTTTCCCACTTTTTTTCAATGCCTCTAATAACTCTCTTACACCATCATAAATCCGCACATATTCCATCGTCAGTACACGGAAGAACTGTCCGGTATGAACAGCCAATGCTTCGTCTGCCTCTATGCCCTTCTTTGCATAAAGTTCTGCAAATACCTGCTCTATCTGAATTTCCGGAAATGCCTCATGGGCATACCGCGGTTCCTTTTCCAACTCTCCCTTTAAGTCTGTCTCTTTGTTTTGAATCAATGCCAGATAAGATTTCTGCAATTCCTCCGGGGCATATAAAGCTCCATGAAATCCGTAAAACAGACTCATTTTTTCCCATACCTTGGCATCGTTTTCCTCTGTGTGGATATCTACCAGCGTTCCATACAGATCAAACACATAATTGTCGTACATGTTATCTTCCCGTCTCCTATTTTTATTTAAACATCTTTGTCTTAGCAAAGATTAATGCAACAATGAGACTGCATACCACTGCGATTAATACGATAATGAGAAATCCATAAGGACTCTCTGCAAATGGCATTCCCTTTGCAGCCACATTCATGCCATACGCTGAGAATATCATAGTCGGAACAGAAAGTACAGCTGTAATTATGGCAAGCACTTTCATTACCACATTCAGATTGTTGGAAATAACCGACGCAAAGGCATCCATCATTCCGCTTAAAATACCGCTGTAAATGTTTGCCATCTCAATTGCCTGCTTATTTTCGACGATAACATCCTCAAGAAGTTCTTCATCTTCCTGATACTTTTTGATATTGTCATTTTTAAATAATTTTTCCAGCACCACCTCATTGGAGCGGAGCGCTGTAGTAAAGTAAACCAGACTCTTTTCTAACTTCAAAAGCTCGATTAACTCCCGGTTCTGGGTGGACTTATGTAATTTATTCTCCACAATCTCACTCTGCCGGTCAATGCTTCTTAAGTACTGTAAGAAAAGAGAGGATGTCCGGTACAAAATCTGGAGCACAAAGCGGGAACGCATGGCAGGATTAAAATCCCGCACCGTACCATTGGCAAATGCTTCTAATATCGGAGTCTTCTCAAGGCTTACTGTAATGACTGCCTTTTTTACCACAAAAATAGAAAGTGGAATCGTATCATAAAGTTCCTTATCATTATGGGTTTCAATATTCGGAATATTTACCAACACCATGGTATAATTCTCGTCTGTCTCGATACGGGAACGCTCGTCCGTATCCAGTGCGGAACGCATGGCATCTGCATCAATTCCATACTGATTCACCATTGCCGCGACTTCTGCCTCATTGGGATTTACAAGGGAAATCCAGCAATCCTCCCTTGGTGATTCAATTTCGGTGATACGGTTCTGTTCACTGCAATAGTACTTAATCATCTTTCCACTTCCTTTCTCTTCTTTTCCTGTAACAACCCTATATAAAAAAGAATGTGCCTTGGCACATTCTCGCGCCTGCGGCGGTCGTTTGCGACATCTACCTTATACGCCGCAGTGCGCATCCACGCGGAGCGTTTTTTACTTTACAGGGCGCAATTTCCTGTAAAGATTAGGGTGTCAAAAGGTTAATAACC
>JBNMJI010000135.1:0-5610 GCA_050873725.1 Roseburia sp. | reverse complement strand
GGGTAATCTCATTGCACAGCATATGGACATCCGTGACATGAAGAAATACCGCGGACTGGTGAAGGATTTCTTAAATGAAGTCGTAACCCGTTCCCATAAATTTTCCAGAGAGAACTTTCTCGACAGGAAAGGCCGTCATCGTGTCTATGGAATCGTCAAATTAGTGGATAAAAACTTAGACGAACTGGCGGAAGAGCTGGTGAAGGATGAGTCAGACCACATTACCATATTGGATAAAATCGGGGAAATTGCAGGATTATTACTGGATATTTTCACATAGAAATAGGGCAACCTAAGGCAGCAGGCAGCTTCAGGAGAAAGGAGCGCACATGGCAGGATTTGCAGAAATCATTGGACATGAACAGATTATAGAGCATTTACAAAATGCAATAAAAATGGATAAAATATCCCATGCATATATATTGAACGGACCGGACAAATCCGGTAAGAAAATGTTGGCGGAGGCATTTGCCCAGACCCTGCAGTGTGAGCAGCACGGTATCGAGCCTTGTATGGAGTGCCATTCCTGTAAGCAGGCAGTGAACCACAACCAGCCGGACATTATTTATGTCACACATGAGAAGCCGAATACGCTTTCCGTGGCAGATATACGAAGCCAGCTTGTAAATGATGTAGATGTGAAGCCATACAGCAGCAAATATAAGATTTATATTGTAGATGAAGCAGAGAAAATGAACCAGCAGGCGCAGAATGCACTGTTAAAAACCATCGAAGAGCCGCCGGCATATGCGGTTATCATTCTGCTGACTACCAATGCGGATGCATTTTTACCGACGATTCTTTCCCGGTGTGTGGTATTGAATCTTAAGGTGGTTTCCGATGATAAAATCAGAAAATATCTGATGGAACACTGTAAAGTGCCGGATTATCAGGCAGATGTGTGTGTGGCATTTGCCCAGGGAAATGTGGGCAAGGCAATTGCTCTGGCATCTTCGGATGATTTTCAGGAGCTGAAAGCTGCAGCCGTGCAGTTATTAAAGCGAATCCATGAGATTGAGCTTTATGAATTCAAGGAAGCCATCAAACAGATTAACGAATATAAAATGGAAATCAACGATTATCTTGATATCATGATAATCTGATTTCGGGACATTTTATTATATAAAGCAACAACAGATGTAAATGGACTGATATTTAAGGATGAAGTCTATGACATAAAGAAGCAGGCAAGCAAGAGTTCCTACAGTGGAATTGAAGCAATATTAGAAGGATTGGAAAAGGCAAAGGTGCGCCTTACAGCAAATGTCAACTTTGACCTGGTAATGGAATTATTGCTGCTGACAATAAAGGAGAATTAGAATGACAAAAGTAGTTGGAGTCAGATTCCGCAGAGCCGGAAAGATATATTATTTTGACCCGGGCAAAGCGAAGATGGCGGTAGGCAGCCATGTTATCGTGGAAACTGCCCGTGGCGTAGAGTACGGAACCGTGCTGATTGCCCCGAAAGAGGTAGACGATAAAGCAGTGGTTCAGCCATTGAGGCCGGTTATCCGCGTGGCAACCCCGGAGGATGACAAGACCGAGCAGAGAAATAAAGAGAAAGAAAAAGAAGCATACAAAATCTGTCTTGAGAAAATTGCAAAGCATAAGCTTGAGATGAAACTGGTAGAAGCAGAGTATACCTTTGACAATAATAAGCTGTTGTTTTACTTTACCGCAGACGGACGAATCGATTTCCGTGAGCTGGTAAAGGATCTAGCAGCAGTATTCCGTACCAGAATTGAGCTGCGCCAGATTGGTGTGAGAGACGAGACCAAGATTTTAGGCGGAATCGGTATCTGCGGAAGAGAATTATGTTGTAAATCCTATCTTTCTGATTTCGCACCGGTATCCATTAAGATGGCGAAGGAGCAGAACCTGTCCTTAAACCCGACCAAGATTTCCGGTGTATGCGGCAGACTGATGTGCTGCCTGAAAAATGAAGCAGAGACTTACGAATATTTAAACAGCCGCCTTCCGAATATTGGTGATACCGTTACCACAATTGACGGATGTAAAGGTGAAGTACAGAGCATTAACGTATTGCGTCAGCAGGTGAAGGTCTTAATCGAAGTAAATGATGAGAAAGAGCTTCGGGAATATAAGGTAAAAGAGCTGAAATTCAAGCCAAGAAGACGCAGAGACAATATCAAACTTTCTCCGGAAGAGATGAAAGAACTGGAAGCCTTAGAGGATAAGGGAGGAAAGTCTAAGATTAATGACGTCAAGTAATGAGATTCAATTAAAACCGGACGAGCGTGTGGACGAGCTGAATCGCAAGGGTTACCGAATCATTCAGGATACGAAGCAGTTCTGCTTTGGAATGGATGCGGTACTCTTAAGTGCTTTTGCAAAGGTAAAGCTGAAGCAGAAAGTGTTAGACCTTGGAACCGGAACGGGAGTGATTCCCATTCTATTAGAGGCAAAAACTCCGGGAGAGCATTTTACCGGGCTTGAGATTCAGCCGGACAGTGCCGACATGGCAAGACGAAGCGTTGCTTTAAATGGATTGACGGATAAAATCGATATCGTAACAGGAGATATAAAAGATGCCTCGAAGATCTTTGGGGCATCTTCTTTTGATATTATAACCACAAATCCGCCTTACATGATTGGACAGCACGGTCTCAAGAATCCGGAGGAAGCAAAGGCAATTGCCCGTCATGAAATATTGTGCAATCTTACGGATATTATGCGGGAAAGTGCGAGAATAC
The DNA here is from genome assembly GCA_050873725.1 of Roseburia sp. Lineage (GTDB taxonomy): Bacteria > Bacillota > Clostridia > Lachnospirales > Lachnospiraceae > Roseburia_C. Next base: position 2,896 of record JBNMJI010000135.1, on the reverse strand, counting down.
TAAAGCCGGGCGGACATTTCTTCATGGTGCATCGTCCATTTCGTCTGGCAGAAATCATCTGCTGTATGCATGAGTATCGCATTGAACCAAAGCGGATGCGGCTGGTGTATCCATTTGCAGACCGGGAGCCGAATATGGTGCTCATTGAGGGTTGCAGAGGCGGGCGTTCCCGCATGACGGTAGAGAAGCCGCTGGTTGTATACAAAGAACCGAATGTATACACCAATGAAATATATGAGATTTATGATTTATAATGAATGCGATTGCAAAAAGAAATAAAAAATCACTGCAATCTGCGTGAGGAAAGGAAAGACATATGTTTAATGAGATAACAATTGGACCGGTAACGCTTCATATGTATGGACTGATGATTGGACTTGGATTCTTAGCCGCATATGCGATGTGTTATTACCGTGGGAAAAAGATGAAAATGGAAAAAAGCGGAGATATCCTTTATGGAATCTTCTGGTGTGCCATCGTTGGTGGACTGGTGGGAACCAGATTGCTTTATTATATTGTGGAGATTCCGGAGATAATCAAAAATCCATCCATTCTCTGGGACTTTAAGAACGGTTATGTAGTATATGGAGGAATTATCGGAGGAATCTTAGTGTCCTGGCTTTACTGCAGGATAAAAAAGGTATCTTTCATCGAATACTTCGATCTGGTAATGCCGGCAGTAGCACTGGCACAGGGCTTTGGAAGAATCGGCTGTTTCTTTGCCGGCTGCTGTTACGGAAAAGCAACGGACAGCTGGTTTGGAATTACCTTTACCCATTCCGACTATGCTCCAAACGGAGTGAAGCTGATACCGACACAGCTTATTTCATCTGCAGGAGACTTTATGATTTGTCTGATGCTGCTTGCTTATGCAAAGCGTAAGCCGAAAAAAGGCAGAGTAGCATCCTTATACTTAATGTTCTATGGAATCGGAAGATTTGGCGTGGAATTCTTAAGAAGCGATTACCGCGGAAGCGTGGGATTCCTTTCTACTTCCCAGTTTATTTCCATTGGCGTTGTGGCAGCAGGCATCATACTTTATCAGATGCTGCCGCGTATTTATGAGAGTGCAAAGAAAGCGGAGTAAGGAAGAAGCCGAATAAGAAATTCGAAACAGTAAGAAATTTGAATTAGTAAGAAAATAGAAATAATAAGAAAATAAAAATAGAGGTTTTGAAGATAAAAAGCTGTAAAAAATTACGTTGAATTTTACAGCTTTTTGTATATAATAAAAGTAACAGAAGTAATAGAAAATCAAAGGAAGGAGCTGAAAGAATATGGCAAATATTTTACCAGTATCTGATTTGAGAAATTATAATGAAGTCCTGAAAAACTGTCATAAGGGAGAGCCGGTATATCTGACCAAGAATGGCAGAGGACGTTTTGTAGTTATGGATATTGAAGATTATGAACGTGAACGTGCAGAAAAAAAGCTTCTGATGAAGCTGCAGGAAGCGGAAGAAGCAGTGAAAGACGGTGAAGGATGGCTGAATCTGGATGAACTGAAAGCACTTATGGGGGAATAAGATGTTAAAATTGCGAATCAATCCGATGGTTGCAAAGGATTTGAAGAATATCCGGGACTACATTGCCGAAGATAACGTAGAATATGCGGCAAAGACCATAAAGGAAATTTATGGTAAATTTGAAAATCTTCAGATGTTTCCGGAAATGGGTTCCGAACTTTCGAAACGAGTCAGCTTTCGGACGGACTATAAATATGCGATATGGGAAGATTATGTAATTATCTACAAGGCAGGAAACGAGTACGTAGAGATTTATCGCGTGATTAACCGGTATCAGGATATTACAAAACTCTTTGATTCATAACAAGATATATAATACCACTTAAATAAAAGAGGATAAATTATGGCAGGAAAACTGTATCTGTGTGCAACACCCATTGGAAATTTAGAGGACATCACCTTCCGGGTATTGCGTACCTTAAAGGAAGTAGATTTGATAGCGGCAGAGGATACGAGAAATTCCATTAAGCTCTTAAACCATTTTGAGATTAAGACACCTATGACCAGCTATCATGAATATAACAAAATTGAAAAGGCATACAAGCTGGTAGAAAAATTGCAGGAAGGCAAAAATATTGCCCTGATAACAGACGCTGGAACACCGGGTATTTCAGACCCGGGAGAAGAACTGGTTCGTATCTGCTATGAAAATGGCATCGAAGTAACATCCCTTCCGGGACCGGCAGCCTGCATTACTGCATTGACCATGTCGGGACTTCCCACCAGACGATTTGCCTTCGAGGCATTTCTTCCAAGGGATAAAAAAGAGCGTGCCAAAGTCTTGGAGGAACTGGCTCAGGAGAGCCGTACCATGATTGTATATGAGGCTCCGCACCATCTTCTTAAGACCTTAAAGGAGCTTTATGAGGTTCTTGGAAACCGTGAATTGACGGTCTGCAAGGAGCTGACCAAGCGATATGAGAATGCGACAAAAACGACATTCGAAGATGTCATAAGATTTTATGAGGACAACGAACCAAAAGGAGAGTACGTTTTAGTCATTTCCGGAAAGACATTTGAGACAAAGGAACAGGAAGCCCGAGAAGCCTGGGAAAGCCATTCTATCGAGGAACATATGGCACATTATGAGGCCTCAGGCATGGAACGGAAGGAAGCCATGAAGCAGGTGGCAAAGGATCGTGGCATCAGTAAACGTGATGTATATCAGGCACTGTTAAAGTAGAAATTACAATAGCCTACTGGTAGTAGTCCTTCTGGTATTTTTTAATAATATCAAAAGGTGCAGGACCGATGGACAACACTGCCTGGTGAAACTGTTTATCGCAATAGGAATCCCCAAAGGTTTCTTTGGCGTAGTCCTTTAGCTGGAGAAACTCCAGGTAGCCAATATAATATTTAAGATAATGAGC
>JBNMJI010000134.1:0-5692 GCA_050873725.1 Roseburia sp. | reverse complement strand
GGCAGACATCCGGTAGTAGAACGGATGATTCAGAATGAAATGTTTGTGGCAAATGATACTTATCTTGATAATGGCAGCAACCGTGTGTCCATTATTACCGGACCGAATATGGCAGGAAAATCAACTTATATGCGCCAGAGTGCATTAATCGTATTAATGGCGCAGATCGGAAGCTTCGTTCCGGCAAAATCAGCGAAAATCGGAATTGTAGACCGTATCTTTACCAGAGTCGGTGCATCCGATGACCTTGCCAGCGGACAGAGCACCTTTATGGTTGAGATGTCAGAGGTGGCTAATATATTACGGAATGCCACTTCCAACAGCCTTTTGATTTTAGATGAAATCGGCCGTGGAACCAGTACCTTTGACGGATTGAGTATTGCATGGGCAGTGGTAGAGCATATCAGCAATCCAAGGCTTCTTGGCGCGAAAACCTTATTTGCTACCCATTATCATGAATTGACGGAACTGGAAGGCAAATTAAACAGCGTCAATAACTACTGCATTGCAGTAAAAGAAAAAGGTGATGATATTGTATTCCTGCGTAAGATTGTAAAAGGCGGCGCAGACAAGAGTTATGGTATCCAGGTGGCGAAGCTTGCCGGGGTGCCGGATAATGTCATTGAGCGCGCCAAGGAAATCGTAGAAGAGTTAAGCAATAATGATATTACGGAAATTGTTCAGAATATCAGCGCAGAAGGAAGCAGTAAACGCAGCAAGCCAAAGTTAGACGAAGTGGACTTAGAACAGATTTCACTGCTTGATACCATGGACAACGATACGATATTAAATGAATTAAAAGAACTGGATTTAAGTCAGATGACACCAATCGAAGCAATGAATAAGTTATACGAATTACAGAATAAAGTGAAAAACAGATGGTAAAGGAGGTGGATGGCGTTATGCCACAGATTGCACTGTTAAGTCAGGAAACAATTGATAAAATTGCGGCAGGAGAAGTCATCGAACGACCAAGCTCGGTGGTAAAGGAGTTAGTGGAAAATGCAATAGATGCAGGTTCCAGCGCAGTAACGGTTGAAATCAAAGAAGGTGGAATATCCTTTATCCGCATTTCGGACAATGGATGCGGAATTGAAAAGGATCAGATTCCATTGGCATTTTTACGTCATTCCACCAGTAAAATCAAATCTGTAGAGGATTTGTTTACCGTTACATCCTTAGGTTTCCGTGGTGAAGCATTATCAAGCATTGCGGCAGTAAGCCAGGTGGAACTCATTACAAAGACGAACAGTGATTTTACCGGTTCCCGTTATCTTATTGAAGGCTCAAAAGAAGTCTCTTTAGAAGAAATCGGTGCGCCGGATGGAACCACCTTTATTGTACGGAATCTTTTTTATAATACACCGGCAAGAAAGAAGTTCTTAAAATCCGCCCAGACAGAAGGCTCCTATATTCATGAATTGATGCAACGTATGATTTTATCCCATCCAGACGTAGCCTTCAAATTTATCATGAATAATCAGGTGAAGCTTCAGTCATCTGGAAATGGAAATATCAAAGATATTATTTACCATTTATACGGCAGGGATATTACGAAAGCATTGCTTCCGATTGCACATGAAAGTGAACTTTTTAAAGTCAGTGGATTTATCGGAAAGCCGATGATTTCCAGAGGAAACCGGGGCTACGAATTATATTTTGTCAATGGCAGATTTATCCGGAGTCAGATTTTATCCAAAGCCATTGAAGATGCTTTTAAACCGTTTCTGATGCAGCATCAGTACCCGTTTACGGTACTTTATTTTGAGATTGACAGCAGCCTTTTGGATGTAAATGTGCATCCGACTAAGATGGAACTTCGTTTTTCCAACCAGCAGGAGCTGTACCGGGAAGTACAGAATATTTTATCCGCAGCACTGGTGCGCCGTGATATCATACCGGAAGTTCCGGTGGATACCCCAAAGAAGAATGAGATGGAGGCTCCAAAGATAGAGAAAGTAATGCCGGAGCCGTTTGAACAGAAGCGTTTAGAAGAAATCCGGAAGGCAGTGCGAAAAGACAGCCCTTACGAAGTGAAATATCCGGACAGACAGCCGGAGCGGCGGGAAACCTGGCATGCACAAAGCCAGCCAGAACACAAGCCGCCGGTAAGGGAGCAGTTACATGCATCAGGAGTGACCGGAAGTCCTGTCAGCAGACCGGAGAGAACCGGGACGATGAATTCTGCCGCACAGGAAAAGCTGCTTGATACGATAAAAGAGCCGCTTCCGGAACAGTCGAAAAAAGAAATCGAAAAAGAACTGGCAAAGGAAGCCTATGTCCTCCGGGAGGAAGAAACCTATGGAGCAAAGCCGGAAGGAAGCTATGAACAGGGATCTTTCTTAAAAGAAGAGGAGATGGCAAAGCAGAAGATTATCGGACAGCTTTTTGATACCTACTGGCTGGTAGAATATAATGACAGACTTTTCATTGTAGACCAGCATGCAGCCCATGAGAAAGTAATGTATGAGAAACTGAAAAAGCAGTTTGAGAAGAAGGAGTTTACTTCTCAGGCAATCAGTCCGCCTATTGTCATAACATTATCCATGCGTGAGGCGGAAGCACTGGAGCGTTTCAAAGAACAGTTTACGAAGCTAGGTTTTGAAATTGAACACTTTGGTGGCGCAGAATACAGTATCTGCGGAGTGCCGGGTAATCTTTACCGGCTGAATACCAAGGATGTATTGATTGAAATGTTAGACGAGCTTACTGATGGCATATCCGAGCGGGCAACTGCAGATGTTATTTTAGATAAGATTGCATCTATGTCCTGCAAAGCTGCGGTAAAGGGAAGCCAGCGACTGAGCCTGCCGGAAATGGAACAGCTGATGAAGGATTTGATGAAGCTTGATAATCCATATAACTGTCCACATGGAAGACCGACGATTATTGCCATGTCGAAATATGAAATTGAGAAAAAGTTCAAGCGAATTGTGTAGGAAAAGATGATGAATAAACCAATTGTAGTATTGACAGGTCCTACTGCAGTAGGAAAAACAGAATTATCCATTCAGCTTGCAAAGGCCATTGGCGGAGAGATTATCTCCGCCGATTCCATGCAGGTGTATAAATATATGGACATAGGCTCAGCGAAAATCACACCGGAAGAAATGGATGGCGTACGCCATTATCTGGTGGATGAATTAGAGCCTTTCGATGAATTTCATGTGGTAAAATTTCAGGAATATGCAAAAAAATATTTAAATGAAATTTATGCCCATGGAAAGATTCCGATTATTGCCGGGGGCACCGGATTTTATATTCAGGCATTGTTAAATGATATTGATTTTACTGAGCAGGAAAGTGACAGTGCATATCGAAAAGAATTAGAAGCACTGGCAGAAGAACATGGCAATCAGTACCTTCATGACCGGTTGAAGGAAGTGGACCCGGAATCTGCCGAAGCCATCCATCCGAATAACAGGAAGCGTGTCATCCGTGCCCTGGAATTCTATCAGGAGACCGGTGGAAAGATTTCTGAACATAATGCAAAGGAACAGATGCGGACTTCACCTTATAATTTTGCTTATTTTGTATTAAATGATGAGCGCAGCCACTTGTATAAAAGAATCGATGCCAGAGTAGATAAAATGATAGAAGATGGGCTGGAAGAAGAAGTACGCCGCTTAAAGGAAATGGGCTGCACCAAAGATATGGTGGCAATGCAGGGTATCGGCTATAAAGAAATGTTGGCATATCTTGACGGTGGGTATTCTTTGGATGAGGCTGTTTATATTATCAAGCGGGAAACGAGACATTTTGCAAAACGACAGATTACATGGTTTAAGCGGGAGCGGGATGTCATCTGGCTTAATAAAAATGAGTTTGATTATAAAAATGATGCAATTTTAGCATATATGATAAAGCTGCTTAAGGAAAAAGCTATTATTTCTTAAGTTTTTATTCATACAAAAAGAAAGAGAACATTATATGATAGACTTGCTATGACAAAAAGTGAAATAGCAGGGTGGAAAGGAAGATTATGAAAGAAGAAATCATCGAACAGAAATACGAAGAAATGGGTATCAGCAAAGAAGTATATCGTTTTGGAAAGAAAATAGAAGATGAATTAAAAGAGCGTTTTGCAGCAATTGATGCAACAGCAGAATATAACCAGATGAAAGTAATTGATGCAATGCAGAAAAACAGAGTTTCCGCAGAGTGCTTTGCCATGTCAAACGGATATGGATATAACGATCTGGGAAGAGATACGCTGGAAAAAGTATATGCAAGCTGTTTTCATGGAGAGGATGCATTGGTTCGCCCACAGATTACTTGTGGAACCCATGCACTGGCACTGGCACTGATGTCGAATTTAAGACCGGGAGATGAATTATTATCACCGGTAGGAAAACCTTATGATACCTTAGAGGAAGTCATCGGCATCCGCCCATCCAAGGGTTCACTGGCAGAGTATGGCATTACTTATCGTCAGGTAGATTTACTTTCCGATGGCAGCTTTGATTATGAGAATATCAAAAAAGCAATCAATGAAAAAACACATCTTGTGACCATTCAGCGTTCCAAGGGATATCAGACAAGACCGACCTTATCCGTTGAGCGGATTGGCGAGCTGATTTCCTTTATCAAATCCATAAAACCGGATGTTATCTGTATGGTGGATAACTGCTACGGCGAATTTGTAGAAGAAAGAGAGCCGCTGGATGTAGGCGCAGATATGATTGTAGGTTCCCTGATTAAGAATCCGGGCGGCGGACTGGCACCAATCGGCGGCTATATTGTCGGTAAGAAAGAATGTGTGGAAAATGCAGCATACCGTCTGACTTCTCCGGGACTTGGCAAAGAAGTAGGAGCTTCCTTAAATGTAATTTCATCTTTCTATCAGGGACTGTTCCAGGCACCGGTAGTTACGGCAGGCGCATTAAAGGGCGCAATTTTTGCGGCAAATATCTATGAGAGACTGGGCTTTGCCGTGGTACCGAACGGTTCAGAAAGCCGTCATGATATTATTCAGGCAGTTACTTTAAACAGCCCGGAAGGTCTGATTGCATTCTGTAAAGGCATTCAGGCTGCAGCACCGGTAGACAGCTATGTGACACCGGAGCCATGGGCTATGCCGGGCTATGACAGTGACGTCATTATGGCTGCCGGGGCATTCGTGCAGGGTTCTTCCATTGAATTGAGTGCAGATGGCCCGTTAAGAGAGCCGTATGCGGTATATTTCCAGGGTGGACTGACCTGGTATCATGCAAAACTTGGAATCCTGATGTCTTTACAAAAACTTTATGAACAGAAACTTGTTAATGAAGATATGATGTGTTAATATAAAGTATATGCCTTTTTGGAAGAAATGGGTTACCGGAGAGAGGGAAAAGAGGTTATGATATGACAGCAAAAAATCTGCCAGTCTCCGAACAGCCCTATGAAAAGTGCTTAAAATCCGGGGCGGCATCCTTATCGGATGCAGAGCTTTTAGCGGTAATTATCCGCTGTGGCACAAATGGAAGTTCTTCAACAGAAGTAGCAAAGCGTGTATTGAACAAACGCACCGGCAATCTTTTGGGACTTTATCAGATGAGTCTTAAGGAATTACAGGAGATTCCGGGCATCGGGAAAGTAAAAGCAATCCAGTTAAAATGCATTGCGGAGCTTTCGAAGCGGATTGCACAGACCGGTCGGGAACAGGCGGTGGTGCTGCAGGATGCGCGTTCTGTGGCGGACTATTATATGG
>JBNMJI010000133.1:0-5721 GCA_050873725.1 Roseburia sp. | reverse complement strand
ATCTGTGTATCTACCACAATACCATAAGCCAGTTTTGCCGGAACCGAAGTTCTCTTGCCATGCACCAAAAGGGATGCGCTAGCACTGGAAAATCCATCACTGGAGCTGAAGGTCGGCACGCTGATAAATGGAATGTTTCTTAAAAATGCGGCATATTTTCCGGCATCAATAACCTTTCCGCCACCAATTGAAATAACTGCCTGAGTTTTATTCGGCATAGAAAATGCCAATGTAATGATATCATCGATATCAACAGTATCCAGTTCACTATATTCCAATACTGTGATTTCTTCTTTTTTCAATGATTCCATCACCGTCTCACCAAACATATCAATCAAGCCGTTTCCAAGAAAAATGACTACCTGATTTAAGCCTTCTCCTTTCAAATAACTTCCCAACTGATTTAATGTGCCATTTCCGACTTTCAGAATTGCCGGAACTGAAATTGCTTTTCCTGTCTGCATCTTAACTTCTCCTCTTTTCTATCTTTACTTCTTACATTTCTCTATAAACTCTGACTTTTATTATATGTGTTCTGCGTCATAATATCAAGCTATCGCCTGCAGAACCTGCCACTGGCAGCTTCTTACAGATACTTGGCAGTTTCTTACGGTTGCTTGGCAGTTTCTTACGGTTGCTTGGCAGTTTCTTACGGTTGCTTGACAGCAAAAATCCGGCAGTCAGATTCTGACTACCGGATTATATTTCTTATCCCTGCATATGTTTTCATTACAAAGTAATCTACTTTTAAAATGCTTCCGTCATAAAACACTTCTATTTTGAAATGTTCTATCACGCTTTTGTTTACTGTACCTTAAAGATACTTACTGATGTATCCAGATCCTCTGCATCCATCTGAAGCTGTTTTACAGCATCGTTCAATACTTCTACTGCCTGTAACTGCTTCTCTGTACTACGGGCAAGTTCTTCTGATGCAGATTCTGTCTGGTTAGAGGTAGTTGATATGCTTTCGATGGCATTCATGGTATCTTCTTTTGCCTGTTCAATACCGCCTACACTCTGGGTAATCTTCTCAACATCCTCTGCCAGCTTGCTTACCTGCTGACTGATATTCTTAAATACATCAACGGTATTATTCAAGGCTTCTGTCTGGAACGCAACGCTCTCGCCTGCAAGACCGGCTGTCTCGATGGTAGCTGCCAGACGCTCCTGAATATGATTGATAATCTCACCAATCTGATTACCTGCATTTCCGGACTGTTCTGCCAGTTTGCGGATTTCTTCGGAAACTACTGCAAATCCTCTTCCTGCTTCACCGGCTCTCGCCGCTTCTATCGATGCATTTAATGACAGAAGGTTGGTCTGTTCTGCAATTTCATTGATGGTTCCAATGATACTGTTAATTGCAATAGATTCTTTGCTCAGTTCCTTGATTTCCTGAATGATAGTCTCTGTTACTTCCGTTGTACCCTGAACTTTTTCACCAAGGTTTGCTACGATAACCATACCATTTTCAATTGCTTCCTGGGCTTCCTGGGCAATTTCACTGATTTCATCAGTATTTTCATGCACAGTATTGATTCTTTCTGCCAGCCCATTCATCTGCTCGAGGCAGCTTTCTGTATCCTGTGCCTGCTGGGAAATACCACTGTTGATATAATCTACTGCTTCCGTGATATCCTTTGTTACTTCTAATAAAACTTCGGAGTTAGTTCCTACCTGTACTGCAGAATCAGAAACATGACCGCTGACATTGGTCATCTTCAGAATCAAATCCTTCATGCTGCCAATCATATTGGTAATGCTGGAGGACAATACATTAAACTCATCCTTACGCTTCATGCTAATCTGTCCGGTAAGGTCTCCGTCGGAGGTCTTCTTTAAGACACGGTTTACTTTACGGATTGCTTTGGAAATTCCGCTTGCAAGAATGGAACCTACCACAATTGCAATGACTGCACATATAGCCACGGCAAACAATGTATATCGAAGAATTGCCTGTGCACCTGCCATAATCTCCTTCTGCGGAACCATGGCACATACCAGCATATTCGTTCCTTCAATCTTGCTGTATGTAAACAGATAATCTGCGCCCTCATAAGATACTTCTTTGGAGCCCTGCAGATTTTCTTCCGCTAACGCTTCCTGATAAAAATCAGTATCGGCAAATTTTATATCACTATTTTCACTTAATACCTGGCTTCCATCCTCTAATACAAAACCTTTGATACTGTTATCACTAATCTGCGCATTGTCTAAGATGTCCTGAATAAAGCTTGTCTTAACATCAATAATGATATATCCAACCGCTTTATTGCTGTTATTCTTAAGAACCGTAACAAGAGATAATGCATATTCATCACTGTCGTATCCGGTGACTTCATCAATGGATGGATGGCTGCTAATCCACATACTTCCCACGCCAATGTTAGACTCTACATTCTTTCCTTCTTCCGACTCAATAAATGCATTATATACATCTCCACGAATCGCACCTTTTTCACTGCAGGCAGTTCCACTCTTCGCACAGATTATAATGTGGTCAATAAACTTATCAGCAGTAGACTCATTGCTCAATGCAAGCTTTGCATCCATCAGCATGGACTCTGACTTTCCTTCCGCACCGGTATAATAATTTGTGATTGCAGAATTAATGGAAAGACGTGTTGCCATCAGCTCAATATTCTCAAAACCAAGTCCGAGATATTCTTCCAATGTACCAACACTGGTATTTGCAGATGCTTCATATGTACTATTTAAGGTAGTACTGCACTTTGAATAAATCATAAACCCGATAATAACAAACAGGATAACCGGAATCATAAATGCTCCGATTAATTTTACCTGAATGCCACGAAGTCCCATTCCCTTATCCTTCGCGGCTTTTCCATTGTTACCTGCTTTCTTCGGCTGTGGCCTTCTTCCCATCTGCTTTGCCGGTCTTTCTTTCTTCGGTTTTCCAGCTTTTTCTTTCTTTACCCGTTCCTTTTTTGGTTTTTCTTTTTCAATCTTCTCTTTCTTTGCTTTCAACGGCTTACTTTCTTCCATTTCCTCTGGTGCAAGCTGCTGAGTTTCCTGCATTTCATCTGGTTTGTCCTGACGAATTTTCTGTGTTCTCTTCTTCATATATATTACCCCATTTTCCCATTTGTAAGCACTTTCTCCCCGAACTTCCAGTCTTCTTCTCACGTCCCTGTCTTCATGGTAACGTTACCATGAATTTTGTTTTATTTTAGCATATTTTCGTATTTTTTTCAACACCGGCTTATTGCGAATTCTCAGTTGTCAAGTTACGGCGTACTGTCTTACGGCGTTTCTTCTTCTCCTCATAAAGATATTCATCCGCATGCTTGAACATTTCGATAAAATCAATCTTCTTTTCGCAGACAAATTCTACTACTCCAACTGAAATTCCAACATAATACGGTTTCATGGAATGTTCATTGTACTGTTCGCATTTCCGGTGAATATTATGTATCAGTTCATCCTTTGCTCCCATTTCACTGTATCTTACAATGCCGGCAAATTCGTCCCCTCCGAATCTTCCCACATCTCCATACTGTCCGAATACCTCTTTTACAATTCCTGCCGCTGTCCGGATTGCGCAGTCTCCTTCTGCATGTCCGAAATTATCATTGATTTCCTTTAAATGATCAAGGTCAGCTATCATAAGGCAGGCTTTTTTTCCTAAATTATCCTGATTAAACCGCACCAGGCTCTCCATCAGTCCCCGGCGGTTGTAGATTCCGGTCAGTTCATCATAAATTGCGATGAAATTCAATACTTCATTCTTCTCCCGCAGACGGTCACGATATTTCTTCTGCTTAATATTTGCTTCCAGAAAACGAAGGGACGTTCCAAGCTGCAATGCCAGCATATAATAAAAGGAAATCTCGTCCGGTTCAATTTCAAGCATCAGAAGCCCATACTGCCGCTTTCCATCAATCAGCAGGAAACTGATATAAGAAAATCTTCCCTCACAGGTACAGAAGCAATCCGGTACTCCAAGGCTGCCATCTATGTATGGACGCTGTCTATTCTCAAATACTTCAAACTTTTCCCTGCACTGACGCATTGTCAAATACATTTTCTTTGGCATCTTCCATTTCTGTCCCTGTTCATAGGTAATCGGCTTCTCCAGAAGATAAAGCAGGGAACTGCGAATGCCAAGATGATAAAATGCTTCTCCGCTCTTTCGATAGAAAGATTTCTCATCCTCTGCTTCCTGCATCAGGTCACGAATCAGGAACGGACCCAGCCATGATTTATGCTGAAAAAGTCTTAACTCATCAATAATATGAAGCAGCTCTGTCTTTTCGTCTGCTTTTTCTTTTGCTCTCCGTGCTACTTTGCAGCCGCAGGATTCCCGTATTTTAAGTTCTGCATCCAGCCGGACGGATTCCACCGGTCTGCCGGCACAGATATCCACTGCTTTTTCTACGGCAATCTGTCCCAGTTTATAGGCATCCTGAGACACCGTAGTCAATGGCGGATTGCTGTAACGTGCCCGCTCCACATCATCAAAACCGGTAATTAAAATGTCTTTTCCAATCCGGAGTCCATGGGCTTTGCATACACGATAACATGCTACCGTCATCTCATCATTAGCGGAAACAATTGCCTGTACATCGGGATTATCTGCCAATAACCGTTCCACAATCTCATCTACAAATTCCGAGTAATCTCCCACTGCCATCATTTCCGGTGTCACCGGCAAATGATGTTCTGCCATAACATTTAAGAATGCCTCTTTTCGTTCGATGGCATCCTGATTGTCCTCCGGTCCGCCAAGATAGACCAGATGTTTTAAATGATGCTCTGTGATAAGATGTTCCACACATTTTCGCATACCGCCATAGTTATCCACGATGACATAGATGCCCCGTGGATCATCTGTCACATCTTCTAACAGCACATATGGTATTCCCGCAAATTTATCCAGAAATGCCTGTTTATCCTCATTTTCCTGAAAAATGCACAGAGAACCATATGCAATAATCAATACATCTACTTTCGCTAATTTTGCATAATCGTAGACGGTATTGTACTGATAGTCGAAATCCTCCAGTGCAAATTCCTGATGAAATCGCACGCTCTGTGTTCCTAGAAAATAAATCACATTGGCATCCATCTCACTTGCTGCTGCCTGGATTCCTTCCATCAAGTCCTTCGGATGTGCTGTATGCACATTTCCGATTAATACCCCAATTGTAAATTTCTTCCCCATAACATCGCTTCCTATTCCTGCCACAAACGCTGTTCTGTCTGCCCCACCTGAAATAATTCACGCATTTGTTCATCTAATTTATCATCCGGTTCGTAATCCTTTAACATCCGAATCAGATGCTGCTCCCGCACATCATCCGTCTTATAGTCTGTCAGCATCCGGTTGACCTCTTCTATTAACTGCTGTGGCTCTAAAATCTCCGTTGCCGTATTTCCGGTCAGTTTGTATACAAGCCCCGCCGCATAATAAAATTCATAGTTTCCCATCATAATGGATGCCTGCAGATTACATTTGATTACAACACTCTGACGTGCAATTGACTGTACCATTTTTTCACTTCTTCCGTACTGATTTATATATCTTTATTTTATAACATTCCATGGAAAACATCAACAGCATTAAGAATCAGAAAGCTGTCTTATAAAATAAAAAAGTGAACCCGCCGTCTTTCCCAATGCCATAAACCAGAGAATCACCCACAGTCCCACCTTTACTTTCGTCCTGCGGAAGATAACCGGAAATGTCTTTAATAT
>JBNMJI010000132.1:0-5762 GCA_050873725.1 Roseburia sp. | reverse complement strand
GTCCGAGATCGAGATCGCGGTCAGTGTATTCTCATCCCCGGAGCTGCTGTAATCCTGCATCACCAGACCGATGATCTGTCCGTCTAAATTCAGCAACACACCGCTTCCCTCGGAACTTGCAACAATGTCCGTCGTAAAAACAGTAAAATTATTGTCGATCGTCGTTACACTGTTATCGGTCGAAGTAATATTACCGGTTAAAATCGAAAAATTTGAACCCAGCGGACTTCCGACTGCGATCACAACATTTCCCTGTGATACACCCAGTGAATTCCCAAGCTCTGCAACCTTTACGTTTGCAAGTGTCGCTCTGTCGATCTGTACGTGTGATACACTTAAAATAGCAATTCCGGTATTTCCGTCATAGTTTTTAAGCTCCGCTTCTACGGTGCTGTTATCAAGGAAGGTCACATGAATGGATTTTGCTCCGCTTATGACCTTGCGTTCTGTCATAATCAGAAGTTCCTGACCGGTGTCCGCAATAATGACACCACTCGCCTGTCCCTGTCTCTCATAAGGCGTGTTAAACCAGTCCACATCACTGGTCACACCTGTTACCGTAACAATGGACTTATTTGCTTCGCTTCCAATTGCATAAAGCTTGCTCTGTAATTTCTGATATTCCTCCGGTGTAAGCTCTTTTAAGCCTTCTTCTACATCCGGCTCGTCTACACCTGTCTCTGTGGAATTTGTCTCTTCTTCCGTATCCGGCTGTACCTCTTCATCTTTCGGGATGCTCACCTTGGTATCCTCCGGCTTATTCAGCCACTCTTCCATCACCGGGCGCATCCATGTAAATACAAAACAGGATACAAGTCCAAAGATAATCGCAAGCACAACCGTAAATGCAGTTTTTAAAATAATACGTCTCTTATTTAACGGCTTGTTCTTGATTTTCTCTTTGATAAATGCAAATTCCTCTTTTTCATTTTCTGACATAGGGAATCCTCTTTTCTACTGTAAATACAACCAATTTTAATTATACTTTCTATCTGCCTATGTTGCAACATTTTTTAAAAAAGAGAGCAGATACAATCAGTACCTGCCCTCTTTTAAGAGTAATGATATGAATATGTTTTCTATATAAAAGATTATTTTCCAAGAATATAGCTTTCCATCCGGCGCATGGCTTCCTCTAATTTTTCCATGGCTGCCGCATAGCTGATACGGATATAGCCCTCGCCCTCTTTGCCAAAGGCAATGCCCGGTATCACGGAAAGATGTGCTTTTTTTGCCAAATCCACACAGAACTGCATGCTGTCCTGAATCTGTCCTGCCGGAATCTTTGCAAAGATATAAAAGGCTCCGTTTGGTCTTGCAATTTCAAATCCCAATGCACTTAATTTTTCATACAAGAAATCTCTACGTTTCTGATATTCCTTTCTCATTTCCAGTGCATCATCTATACCCGCTGTTACAGCCTCTAATGCTGCTTTCTGGGAAATGGAGCTGGTGCTGGATACCAGATACATATGTGTCTTACGGATTTCTTTGATGATATCGGCACTTGCTAAGATAAATCCGACACGCCATCCGGTCATGGCATGGGACTTGGACAATCCATTGATTACAATGGTATTCTCCTTGGCAAATTCTGCCATGGAATGGTGCGGTTCATCGCCATAGGTTAATTCGCTGTAAATCTCATCACAGATAGCCAGCATATGATGCTTTTTGATAACTTCAGCCAGTGCTGCAAGCTCTTCTTTTAAATAAGTAACTCCGGTAGGATTACTCGGATAATTCAATACAATTGCTTTGATATCTCCGCCATTTTCCTCGATGGCTTTTTCCAACCGCTCCGGTGTCAGCACCATTCCGGTATCACTAGTATCTACGGTAATCGGAACTGCCCGTGCCAGACGAATCAGTGGCACATAAGCCGTATAAATCGGGGATGGTACAATTACTTTGTCTCCCGGATTCAGTGCGGTTAAAATAGAGGCTGCTACACCTTCCTCTGCTCCGACCGTTGTTAAAATCTCACAGGCAGGGTCGTAATTTAAATTATATTTTGTCTTCATAAACGCTGCCACGCCTTTTAACAAATCCGGCATTCCGGCATTGGCGGTATAATGGGTAAAGTTTTCTTCGATACCTTTCATGGCTGCCTGTTTGATATGTTCCGGTGTATTAAAATCCGGCTCTCCTAATGTTAATTTTAAAATATCCGGCACATCACTGGTCTGCTCATCAAATTTACGGATCAGTGATACCTCTATTGATAAAATCTGGTCATTCAGACCATCTCTTAATGTCTGCTCCATGTTTCTCTTCCTCCCTTAGTTTACAATGTTCTTACAAGGCTTTCCTTCCAGAATATCCAGTGCATTTGTCATTGCCACATCCATCATTTTAATGTGTGCTTCTTCTGTGGATGCACCCATATGCGGTGTTATCACAACCTCATCCAGCGAAAACAGCGGATCATCTGCTTCCGGCGGTTCCTCCTGCATAACATCTGTTCCATAAGATGCTACGATTCCTGCCTTTATTGCATCCACTAAATCTGCACGGTTTACAAGATAACCTCGTGATGTATTAATTAAAATGACTCCTTTTTTCATCTGTGCAAATGCGTCTTTATTGATGCTTTCTTTTGTCAGCGGAGTCTGTGGCATATGCAGGGAAATGACGTCACTTTCCCGTAAAATCGTTTCCCGGTCAGCTGGTATGATTCCATATTCTTTGCAGAATGCTTCATCAATATGGCGGCTGTAGCCTAATACTTTCATGCCAAATGCGGCAGCTTTCTTTGCCAGTTCTTTTCCGATTGCACCTAATCCTAAGATTCCCAGTGTCTTTCCGGTAAGCTCCATTCCATTTCTGTCATTCTTCCATAATTTCTGTTTTGTATTGGCAAAATGATACGGAAGCGACCTTGCGCAGCACAGCATTAACCCCATTGCCAATTCTGCTACTGCGTTGCTGTTGGTTCCCGGCGCATTGCATACATCAATGCCACGGGCTCTTGCTGCCTTAATATCTACTCTGTCATAACCAACTGCAGGTCTTGATATTACCTTTAAGCAGTCCGGAAGTTCTGCAATCACATCTTCTTTGATGAAATCTGTTCCGGAAATCAATGCATCTGCATCGGAAACAAAATCTAAAAGTTCTTCTTTGCTTAAATTTACTTTTTCACTTAATACTACTTCTGCTGCTTCTATTGCCCGCTTCCAGGTAGGATGATCCTCCGGAAGCGATGCATAGTGGCAGGTAATTGCTATTTTCATATCAATTTCCTCTATTTCTCAGCCTGCGCTTTTTTTCTTTTTCCAACGAAGCGGATGATGAAGCATACGCCGATTCCAAGTAATGCAAATACTACGATGGTTCCGAATACATAGTTGAAACCGCCTGCTGCATATTTATCTAAGAAGTTACCTAAAATTGTATTTTCATAGGAATCCGGCAGATATCCGATAACGGAAATAATACCGGTTGCGGTTCCTGTCATTGCTACCGGAACGCCTGCCTCACCCATGGTTGCATAGTAAACACCACGAACTGCATAGTAAACAGTTGCCAAAGCCAGCACTACAACGATTGCAAGGATTAAGAAGTTTGGTTTTCCAGGAATTGCGATTAATGCAATACCAAAGATAATTTCAATAACAAATAAACCGATTAATGTCTTGGTATAAGAACCTACTTTATCAGAAATTTTTCCAATAATTGGTGCGGAAAAGATTCCGATTCCATAAGAACGAATGGTTGCTACAATTCCGGCTACTACTGCACTCATGCCAAATACGGTTGTAAGGTATGTTGTAGTATATTCTGCTGCAACCTGTACGCTGTAAGCACATAATACCAGGATTGCTACCAGCCATACGCTTGGTACTTTCAATACGTTGATGTAATCCTTAAAGGAAGTTGCAACATTTTCTTTCTTATCATCATGTGGCAGAAGGAAGAACATGAATACTCCCATAATTACATATACGATGCCATAGAAGATTAAGACATAACGTAATGGGCAGGTAGAAGAAATGTATACACCTAAAATACCAAGTGCTGCAAAGTTAATAATCAAACCTGCTACTGCACGGATTCCTTCGCTGTAACCGAATACAGAACCCTGTTCATCTTCTGAGCCAAACAAACGGACAGCCTTTACAAAGGATACCCAGAATAATACGTTAGAAATTGCCAGGAAGAAATAAATTACTCTCAATACAGCAAATCCCGGTGAGGTTGCATACCAGAATGTTAAAATTGCCAGCAGTCCGGTGGAACCAAGTAACATTTTCCGGTTGTCAAATTTATCTGCCAGAATACCACCCGGAATATAAAGAATTGTTTTTGTCAAAGAATACACAGTCATCAATAAACCAATCTGTGTATTTGTAAGTCCGAAGTCGGATACCATGTTGTCATAAAATACTGTTTTTAAATATGGGACACGGTAAATTAAACCTGCTGCAAGTGTCAGGATAATAAAACCAATCCACTTTTTCATCTTATTTGATTTTGCATCACTCATAAGAAAATCTCCTTTACTTTTTATTTCTATTTACAGAGGCTCCTGCAAATCCCGGGAAGCAGGAAATCTCGTAAAAGCTATGTTATTTCTGCTTTGCCAAAAGCCGTTTCTGATAGCTGCGCATCACAAGACTGATGCCCCATGCAATGATTCCAAAAATAACTATAATTGCAAATATTTTTTTGAAACCTACTTCATAACCGTAATCATCTAAGATATGACCACACCAGAGTGACATGAACATATCCGGTGTATAACCAAGTACCGCTACTACTGCCGTTGCGGTTGCTGTCAGGGAAACCGGAATTCCGGTTTCTGACATTGTCGAATAATATACTCCGCGGACTCCATGGAGTACCACGCTGAACACCAGTACAAATCCCATTGCAGCATATGCAATCTTTGGAGTCTCAGGACTCAAGAAAAGTACAATGGATAAAACAATCTCTACTACGATTAACCAGGAAATTACTTTTGTGGAAGATTTCACCCGGTCTGCATAAGCACCTGCCAACGGTGCTCCGATTACTCCGCAGATATTATCCCGGATGGTTGCTATGGTTCCAACGGTAACTGCGGCGATTCCCAGTACCTGTGTCATATAAGTTGTGGTATATTCAAAAGCTACCTGCATGCTGTATGTAGTAAATATCAAAAGAGATACCATCCAGATTGCCGGTTTCTTAAAGACTGCTACATAATCTGCCCAAGTCTGATGATGGTCTGCATCTTCTTCCATATCATTGGGATATAGAAATAAAATAAGAATTCCTGTCACCAGATACAATGCTCCATAGAAAAGCAGTGCTCCGCGGATAGAGTGTGCGGTCTCTGCCATCATGGACACGCATTTTAATGCAATGAATGTTGCTATGGAACCGGTAATTCCACGAAAGCCTTCGCTTAATCCGAAGATTTTACCCTGTGCCATATTTTTTCCTAAGATTCGGATACTCTTGATAAACGAAGTCCAGAAAAATACATTTACCAGTGCTAACAGTGCCTGTATCAGTTCCAGGATTCCAAAGGACGGAAGCAGTGCATAGACACCGGCCAGGATTCCTTCTCCCAATAAGGAAAAGACAAGGCATTTCTTGGTATCCAACCGGTCTGCTATGATTCCGCACGGAATGTAAATTAACATCTTTACGCCAGCATAAAAGGAGGAAAGAATTCCAAGCTGTGTGTTGGTAATGTCAAGGCTTGCTACCAGCTGGTCATAGAAAACAGCCTTTAGATATGGAACTTTATAAACGGTTCCTGCGGCTAATAT
>JBNMJI010000131.1:0-5767 GCA_050873725.1 Roseburia sp. | reverse complement strand
GTAATAGCTGTCTTTTGGGATTCGCTTAAAATCTCCGCTGCCATCATCATGTCTGTCCACATAAATGAGGCCGTAACGCTTCTTCATTTCGCCGGTTCCGGCACTGACAATATCCATGGCTGACCAGATGGTATATCCAAACAAGTCTACACCGTCCTCGATTGCCTCGCCCATTGCAGCTATATGGTCATTGAGATAGGAAATGCGGTAATCATCATGGATGCTTCCATCCGCATCGACTTCATCCGGTGCTCCAAATCCATTTTCCACTACCATCATCGGCAGATGATAGCGGTCCCAAAGTTCATTTAATGTATAACGCAGTCCCTTCGGGTCTATCTGCCAGCCCCACTCACTGGCGGTCAGATACGGATTCTTCGCTCCCTCCAAAAGATTTCCGTCGGTCTGCTCTGCTGCATCATCTATCGTGGCACAGTTTGTCATGTAATAGCTGAAGGTGTAGAAGTCCACACAGCCTGCTTTTAAAATTGCATCATCCTCCGGCTCCTTCTGAATCGTAATTTGATGTTCTTTAAAATAACGGTTCATATAGGAAGGATAACTGCCAAATACAGCTACGTCTCCGGCAAATTTGTTCAAAAGCCGGTCCTTACGCTGGCACTCTAACATATCTTCCGGCCGGCAGGTCAGCGGATACTGCGTAATGTGTCCAATCATACAGCCCACTTTCATTTCCGGGCTGATTTTCCTTGCTTCTATCACCGTTTTTGCTCCGGCAATAAACTGGTGATGTAATGCCTGGAATCTTACTTTTTCGTCTACGGTCATGGATTTGAGAGAAATAAATGCTTCCCCGCCGAGATATTTCTCATCAATCAGTCCCAGTGACTTATAAGCGCCCATCGGCATTACGCCGAAGTTAATCTCATTAAATAAAAGCCAGTAATGTACCTCATCTTTAAAATAATTCATTACGCAACAGGCATAACGAACAAAATCAGCGATTACTTCCCGGTTTGCAAAGCCACCCTTTTCCTTTACCAGATACCACGGCATTTCAAAGTGGCTTAAGGTTACCACCGGCTCTATGCCAAGGGATTTGCACAGGGTAAAGATGTTCTTATAAAAGGAAAGTCCTTCCTGATTTGGCTCCTCTTCACATCCGGTTGGAAAAATTCTTGCCCAACTGATACTCATGCGATAACATTTGCAGCCCATCTCTGCCAAAAGGCGGATATCCTCCTCATAATGATGATAATGATCTACCGCATCATGGCTCGGATAGAATGCTCCTTCTTCTATGGTGCTACGAAACATACGTGGTTTTCCGATTCCGCCGCCTTTGACATAGTCCTGTATGGTAAGTCCTTTTCCTCCTTCTAAATACCCTCCTTCGCACTGGTTTGCAGCGGTTGCTACGCCCCATAAAAAATTTTCTTTAAATTCCACTTGCACTCCCCCTATCGCTCTATTTTCCTTCCGAGGAATTCACCCAGCCGCTCATCAGAATATATGAGATTTACGGTCTGATAAAAATGCTGATAGCCATCTCCTGCAAAAGAATGGAACGGTGCATCCTTTTTATAATTCTCCTGCAGTTCCCATTCGAAACAGTCTATCAAATCCGTCAGATAATTTTTCTGAATCGGAATAATGTCATGTGCCGGATAAATTTTATAATCCTCTGTTACTTTCAATGCCAGCTCCTTTAAGCTGTGAAGTGTGCTCTGGAAGGGAGCCTGCACATCATTTCCCTGAAAATGCCAGATGTTGTGTGCAGATATCTGGTCTCCGGAAAAGAGCCATTTCTTCTCCTCTTCCAGAAGCATAATATGTCCATAGCTGTGACCCGGCGTATGTAAAACCGTAAATTCAATATCTCCCAGTGAAATCTTATCCCCATGACAGAGAAAATGTGGTTTCGTCTTACTGCTGATTCTCCACTCCGGGAAATCTTCCGGTATCAGTTCCTTTGTCCAGGGCATTTTATTTACCCTGTAATCCATTGCTTTTTTGCGCATCTCTGTAGTGTCATTCCAAAGAAGTTTTCCCCAGTCCAGCGGATGTATCCACACTTCATCAAACCATTTGCTTCCCAGTCCATGATCCGGGTCACCGTGGCTTAACACCAGCATAACCGGCAAATCTGTAATCGTACGAACCAGTGGCATGATATTTTCATAGCCATATCCGATGTCAAAGAGCATCGCCTTATTGTTTCCTATAATGAGATAACAATGCACACTCTCTGTCTCCGTAATCACATAAAGCTGATCCGATATTTTTTCCACTACATTCAGACTTTTTTCCATTAAGCTGCTTCCTCTCCATAAATGCTGTCATCAAATCCTAATACCCAGGTTGATACAAAGCTTACTACAATGGTAATTGCTGCTGCAACAATTGCGAAATAGAAGTTACTCATAGTTCCATCCGGATTTAAGAAAATCGGCATTGTAAAGAAGGATGGAGCTCCGAAGCTGTATACTCTTACGCTGAAGATTGCACAGAAGATTGCGTTTACGATACATGCAATCCAGGTAGCAATTAAAGGTTTCTTCATTCGTACACAGATTCCATAAAGGGTAGGCTCTGTAACTCCTGCCAGGAATGCTGTGATTGCACAGGAAGATGCCAGTGTACGAAGGTTTTTATTTTTGGTTTTTAACATACAAGCTAATGCTACACCGAACTGTGAGAAGTTCATTCCGATAAATGCAACGAATAACATATTGTCATATCCTGCAGTTGCAAACATCGTCATTACAAGCGGAATCAATGCAAGATGCATTCCGGTTAATACTAAAAGCGGTGCAAGACAGCCAACAATTAATACAGAAGACCAAGGTGCTACATTATTGATTGCGGTCAGTGCTTTGCATAAGAGGTCTCCACAATAGCTTCCGATTGGTCCGGTAATACATAACATAATCGGAATCATGATAATAACAGACAGTAACGGTTTAAATACAAATTTAACTGCTGCTGGAACAATTTTAACTACCAGCTTCTCTACATAGCTGAATATCCAGATGGTTAAAATAATCGGAATTACGGTAGAGCTGTAATTTACTGTTTTCACCGGCAGTCCGAAAAGTGATACATAGCTTCCCTGCTCTGTTAATCCAATCAATGTCGGACTAATCATAATTGCGCCAAGGAAAATACTGGTCATAATATCACAGCCGAATTTCTTGGCAGAAGTATATGCCAGTAATACCGGCAGGAAATATAATGCTGCATTTCCAACCATGCTGATGATGGTATAGGTTGTGCCTTCTGTACTCAGTCCGCACTTGGTTAAAATAATCAGTAATGCTGAAATCAGTCCACTACACATAATCAGTGGAATTGCCGGTCCTAAAATGGCAGAAAGCACATTGAGGATTTTGGATACGATTCCGTTTTTCTCCGGTGCTGCTTCTGCTTTTTCAACCTTCTTTCCACCACCGCTGTTTTCAATCTTATGCTTTGCTACAATTGCCGCATAAGCGGATGCTACATCATTTCCAATGATGACCTGAACACCGCCAACACTTTCTACTGCACCCATGACATCCGGCAGCTTCTTGATTCCTTCCAGGTCTGCCTTGGACATATCTGCAAGCTGAAAACGAAGTCTTGTGGCACAGTGAAACAGCTTGGTAATATTTTCTTCTCCTCCCAGCCGGGTAATAATTTCATCTCCTAGCTTCTCATAATTTTTTCCCATAAACATTCTCCTTTCATAAATGACCTGCATTTATTTTGTTAAGCTTATTATACCGTGCTTTTATGTTTCAGGAAATTTATACTTTTGCGTCACTAATAGCGAAATGCTCTGCCTAGCTCTGGCCACCTAACAGCTCTTTTACATAATCAAAGAATTCTATCA
The DNA here is from genome assembly GCA_050873725.1 of Roseburia sp. Lineage (GTDB taxonomy): Bacteria > Bacillota > Clostridia > Lachnospirales > Lachnospiraceae > Roseburia_C. The sequence continues at coordinate 1,932 of JBNMJI010000131.1, read as the reverse complement.
TATCCCCTTCTCCGCCATAATGTGCCGCAATAACTTCTGTAATCTGCTTGCCGCCATAAGAAAATGGCTTCTTAAGATAAATACGATAAATCTTATTTCTGCCATCCTGCTCATGGTCTGTCATGGAAAGACGGCTGCTTCCGATTGTCTCCTTTGACACCTTCTGTTCCGGATATTCATATCCGATTCTTTTCTTTAAAGCATCAAGGTCTGCCACTTCTTCTATCAGATACAGGCTGTCCTTTGTGCCATATTTTTTCCGAAGCTTTTCTTCCGTTTCCTTCCAGTAGTTATTTTCAAGCTTATCAACATTTCTCCCCAGACGCATAATCTGCTCATTGTCTGCAAAGAGGTCAAGATAAGTAAAAGAAGCATCCTTTAATACCAGCTCTTTTTCCGATGTAATCCGAAGCTGGTAATTCCGGCAATACTGCTCCCTTCGCTGTTCAAATAAATATTCCGGGATAACTGTTATCTCACTGATACGCTCCCCCAAGAAGCCTTTTAATTTATTCTGCACATTATAAATGCTGCTGGCACTCTGGTCACTGATAAATAGTATATCCGGCTTTCTTCTGTTGCGTTCAATGGCTGATGCAAAATAAAGCACCAGATAGCCCATTTCCGCATCCGGAATCTCTGTATTTAAAACAGGACTTAAACAGGTTCTTAAAAGATGTATTTCCAGTGGATACCGCTTCGCCATTTCTTTGGTATGATTTCCGATATTATTACGTCCGTTCTGAATCCGGAGTTCCATTCTTGACACATGATCTGATAAAACCTCTAAAAGATCCCGCTCCACCTGCAATTTAAGTCCGGTTTCCTCCTGCACCCGCTGGATAAATTCTTCTAATTTCTGCAGCATATCCAGTTGAATGTCCGTCTCCTTGCAGACCATATTCAATTCCTTTAACCGTGCCTCTACATTCTGCTTTTCCATTTCCTGAAAATGATATCCGCAGACTTTCTCTATCTCTTCCACAAGCTCCATTGCCAGTCTGCCCGGACGGTTACTGCTGTCCTCTCCTTCTGTTACCAGAAATCCCATCCGGCTTCGCATTATGCAGACCGCAAGATAACGTGCGAAATCGTGATAAGCTTCTCCTGATACGATAAACTGTTTTCTGGTAAATACTTCTGCCAGAACTGCCTGTATCTTTTTCTGGTTTATCGCAAACTGCTCCATCTCTTCTTCCGAAAACAGCATGTGATAATCCTGTCTGCTCTGCATAGTCTTCATGCACATGATTCTTTTTACATTCTCCGATGCCTGAATCTTAAGTCCATATTGTCCGGACACCAAAAGATTGGCCCCCGGCGTGCGGCTTATAATCCGCTTTACCTGCGGCAGGTCAGAGGTTACAGATGACCGGGAAAAGAATAATCGCTCAGAAATCGTTCCAATACTGGTATACTCCTTTTCAAACAGCAGTAATGTAATAATCTGCTTGGAATGCACATAGTTTTCCTGTCCGTAACTTTTCTGCTCCTGCTGTCTGCCTGCCGCCTGCAGTTCCTGCTCTAATGCAATCTCATTTTTCAAAAGATACCCCAGCCGGTTATTAGACTGTATCAGAGGCTCTCCTGACTGCTTCTCATTGATTGCCTTAATATCCATCTGCAGTGTCCTGCTGCTCACCCCGATATTTTCCCGCAGAAGGGAACCGCTCATCCAGCCATCTGCACTTTTTAAGACCGCTATAATCTTTAACTGTCTGTCTGTATACATTTCATCCTATCTCCTGATTCTCTTCCATTCTTCTACTAACCGTTCCAGACTCCATGCAGCATTGGCAGGACTGGTAGACGGCAGCTTATATGCATTTATCTTATCCTTGCAGGGACAATATTTCATAAATAATTCATAGGCTTTTGCGCCATTCAGGAAAACAGCCCTGATGGGAGCCTCCATCAGCAGCCGCTCAATAT
>JBNMJI010000130.1:0-5796 GCA_050873725.1 Roseburia sp. | reverse complement strand
TCCATGTACCGGCGTTGCCTGTTATCAGACGAAATTCAAGTGCTCCTAACAGCTCTTATCATGTATTCAAGTTTTGGTGAATCATATCATCTCTTCCTGATCAAATGCCCCAGATATAAAATACATCTCTATTACCTTATATAATATAATGAATACAAAAGGGGGAGACATTTTATGCAATGTCAATCATGCGGAACGCAATATCCAGATAACTTTACAACCTGCCCGAACTGTGGTGCACCGGCTCCGATGCCAAACCAGCGTCCATACAACGGACAGCCAAATCCTTATAACGGACAGCCTCAGTTTAACAATGCTCAGCCTAACTCTTATAATGGACAGCCTCAGTTTAACAATGCTCAGCAGAATCCTTATAATGGACAGCCTCAGCCTAATAATGGTCAGCAATATCCTTACGGGAATCCGTACGCTGCACCAAATCAGGTTCCGCAGGGAATGAGCAAACACGATTTTTATCATTCTCCACTCTGCAAGAAATACAGAGGAAATATTATTGCTTCTTCTGTTATCATTTATATATGTGTAGGAATTAATCTGCTTCTCATCGCCTTTTTGCAGAATTACACCTCACTGATTGATGCTGCAATTATGCTTGGTCTCGGACTTGCCATTCATCTCGCCCAGAGCCGCGTATGCTCCATTTTACTTTGTGTCTATGGCGTCATTAATACCATTATCGTATTCCTTTCGTCAGGAGAGTTTGGCGGATGGCTGATTCTTGTGGCTGCAATTTATGCTATTGTGGCAACGTTCCAGTATCAGAGTGCATGGAATAAATATAGCAAGAGCGGTCAGCTTCCTTATTAAAATATATCAATATAAGTGATTAAATTTAATCATACACAAATGCACTTTTTTGTGTTAGTATTACCAAAGACATTTGAAAAAGGCTATGAAAAGGAATAGTAACTGTCAGGACTTCTCTCAGAAAGCCGCCGGTCGATGCAAGACGGCAGAAGAAATACAGCGAACTCGCCTTGAAGCTGCCGGCTGAACCATACAGTAGGTCGTGACGGACTCCCACCGTTAACCGGGAATGGCATGATAGTGCTAATGAGTGCATGTAACAACATGAAATAGAGTGGTACCGCGAAGGTTTTCTTTCGTCTCTATGATTCATCTTCGAATGATAGAGACGGAAGATTTTTTTATGCGAGTAGCACTGCAGCATAATCAGAATAATTTTTGGAGGTTCAATATGAAAGGATACGAAAAATATCAGCGTGCATATTTTATGCCGCCTGAATGTACTTATGACTGGGTAAAAAAGGATTATATCGATAAGCCACCTATCTGGTGCTCCGTTGATTTGCGTGACGGTAACCAGGCTCTGATTGAGCCGATGAGCTTAGAGGAAAAACTGCAGTTTTTTGAAATGCTGGTTAAAATCGGTTTCAAAGAAATCGAAGTTGGTTTCCCTGCTGCTTCCGAGACAGAATACAATTTTATGCGTGCCTTAATCGACCGCAATATGATTCCGGACGATGTTACCGTCCAGGTTCTGACCCAGGCAAGAGAGCATATCATTAAAAAAACTTTCGAAGCTGTAAAAGGTGCTCCGCACGCAGTCATCCATCTTTACAATTCTACTTCTGTTGCACAGCGTGAGCAGGTATTTAAGAAGAGTAAAGAAGAAGTAAAACAGATTGCCATTGACGGTGCAAAACTTTTAAATAAACTGGCTTCTGAAACCGAAGGTAACTTCTCCTTCGAATACAGCCCGGAAAGTTTCCCGGGAACTGAAGTTGACTATGCCGTAGAAGTCTGCAACGCAGTACTTGATGTATGGCAGCCAAAGGCTTCCAACAAAGCAATCATCAACATTCCGACTACCGTTGAAAATGCAATGCCACATGTATTTGCCACTCAGGTAGAATACATTCATAAGCATTTGAAATACCGTGATGCGGTAACACTTTCCCTGCATCCACACAATGACCGTGGCTGTGGTGTCTGTGACGCAGAGCTTGGTATTCTTGCCGGAGCTGACCGTATCGAGGGAACTCTTTTCGGCAACGGCGAACGTACCGGAAACGTAGACATCATCACTCTTGCCATGAATATGTTCTCACACGGCGTTGACCCGAAGCTTAACTTCTCCAATCTCCCTGCAATCCGTGAGAAATACGAAAGCTTTACCAGAATGCATGTTTACGAGCGTCAGCCATATGCCGGTGACCTTGTTTTCACTGCTTTCTCCGGTTCCCATCAGGATGCCATCGCCAAAGGTATGGCTTGGCGTGAAGAGAAGAAGCTCAACGAGTGGTCCGTTCCTTATCTTCCGGTTGACCCGATGGATGTGGGAAGAACTTATGATTCCGACGTTATCCGTATCAACAGCCAGTCCGGTAAAGGTGGCGTAAATTACATTTTGAAACAGAACTTCGGCATTTCTCTGCCAGAGAAAATGCGTGAGGAAGTCGGCTATCTGGTAAAACACGTTTCCGACGAAGAGCACAAAGAGCTGTCTCCACAGTGGGTATATGAAATCTTTGAGGATAAGTATGTAAAACGCCAGCCTTACTTCCAGATTGAAGAATGCCACTTCAAACAGGTGGATGGTATTATGGCAGAAGCTACTATTGTTCATGGCGGACAGAACCGTCTGGTAAGTGCCAACGGAAATGGTCGTCTGGACGCTGTCAGCAACATTATCAAACAGTACTTCGGTATCAGCTATGAGCTGTCTGTATACGAAGAGCATGCTTTGAGCCATGGTTCTTCTTCCAAGGCTATGTCCTATGTAGGAATCACCTGCTACGGTCAGATGTACTGGGGCGTTGGTATCGACGACGATATCATCAAATCCTCTATCAGCGCACTGGTTGTTGCAGTAAATCAGGTTCCTTCCGTAAAATCCAGCGTTGAGATTCAGGATAAACGCTTAATGGAAATGAAGAATTACATTCAGGCAAACTACCAGACCGTTACCTTAGAGGATATGGCAAAACAGTTCCATCTCTCTGAGCCGTATATTTCCAAATACATCAAGGAAAAATCCGGTCAGACTTTCGTTGAACTGGTTCAGGGTGTCCGCATGAAGAAAGCAAGAACTCTTTTAAAGAATGGCAACATGACTGTTGAAAATATTGCATACTCTGTCGGCTATCAGAATGTAGAACATTTCAACCGCCTCTTCAAAAAGAAATATGAGATGACACCGGTACAGTACCGCAATTCTTGCAGTAAATAAATCTTGATTTAAGAATTTAAATCGAGTAAAAACGCTTAGACCTTGTACTAAAAAAGTACTTGGGCTAAGCGTTTTCTTGTAGTTTCTATCTTCCCGGCAGGCTGCTGCATCAAGTTGACTGCCTTACAATCAGTGTCGGGATTGTAATATAGGACTGGGCATACAAGTTCGGTTTTCTGATTTTCTGGAGGATATATTTTCCCGCCTGTATTCCCATGTCATACATATCAATATTTACTACAGTCAGCTGTGGCTTTAATATCTGTGAAAACGGATAATCATCAAAGGTGATGACCCTGATATCCGAAGGTATCTCTATTCCGGCATGATGAAGTGCATTGACGCAGCCGTAGGCAATGTAATTGTTGGCACAGATGATGCCATCCGGTCTTACCTTATTGGAAAGAATCTCTTTCGTCATCTCATAGCCACTGTCGCACTGGGATTCCCCTCGCTGCACATAATCTTTCGGCACCAGTACATCATGCTCATTAAGCACAGACAGGACGCCGTCCAGACGGTGCATGGAAATCTTATCATCTTCCGTTCCGCCAATAAATGCAAGGGACTGGCAGCCCTGCTCCAACAGATGTTTTGCCGCCAGCTCACCCGCTAAGCGGTTGTCAATATCAATCCAGCAGAAATGGCTGGTAAAGTTGGGGTTGCCAATTACCAGATGGGGAATGGATTCCTGAAAAATCATTTCATCCAGTTCTTTGGAAATAACAGCCGCATGGATGATATAGCCATCTGCTGCCTTCTCTTCTGCCGCTTTGTGGATGTAATCTCTTGCTTCTACAGAAGACATATTCTTTACCACAAGGCTATAGCCTTTTTCTGTTAAGACATGCTCCATTCCGCATACCATTTCAAACATATGCGGATTGGCAAATCCTGCATTTTTTCCCAACGAAGTTACAAAGACAATGGTCTTCGTGGACTGCGTGACAAAATTTCTCGCCCGGAGGTTCGGATGGTAATCCAGTTCCTGCATGACCTTTTTTACCCGGTCTATGGTCTCCTGTGAAATGGAATAAGAGCCATTCATGACCTTTGAAACCGTTGCTGTAGACACTCCTGCCTGCTTTGCCACATCCTTAATCGTAACCGCCATTTTCTGTCCTTTCTGCACTGAAATAATTTTCCGTTATATGTTCCACTATAATATCTGCATGCTATTGCCCGGTATCCTGTTTCCATGCAATGCGTGCCATCACTCTTCCACTCTGCTTTTTATTATTGCATAGCCGTAACCGTCTAATTTGCTTCCCATCAGCCCATGTACCAGCAGAATCTCGCTCTGTCCGCTGCCCGGCTCTGCCAGAAATGCTGCAATGTCCATCGGAGTTTCATTCCTGTTTATCATAACACGAATCCGCTCTGTAGCACTATATCTTTCATAAATGTAGAGTCCGCCTTTTTCCTGGGTGTAAACCGTACGGAAATCACCTCTTCGCAGCAGTCCTTCTTTCCGGCGTAACTGAATCAGGCTCCGCATAAAAGCAAAAAGAGAATCGGATGCATACTGCTCAAAGGATTTTTCCCGGAGTTCTTTTTCTTCCGTGGCTTTCGCTTTGCATGCCTTCTTCCATGGCATTGCCTGGCGGTAGTCCGCTTCTTCGATTCCGGTTATGCCAAGCTCATCTCCATAGAAAACGGACGGCATGCCCGGAAATGTCATCTGGAAAACCAGCGCCAGCCGGTACTGCCATTCATGTTCATTGCAAAGGGAATAGAACCGGCTTACATCATGGCTGTCTAAGAGATTTAACTGGGCAAATACCGTCTGTTCCCGGTAACGCATCCGCATATTCGTAACCCGGCTGTCAAATGCCGCGCTGCTGATGCTTTCTTCTCCAAAGAACCGTTTGCAGTGTTTCCGGAAATCATAATTCATCGTAGAATCAAATATCGTTCCATCCAGCCAGTGATTAGCAGTCTCCCAGACTTCACCAATTAAGATTGCCTCCGGATTGACTTCTTTTACTTCCCGATAGAACCGGCGCCACAAGGCATCATTAATCTCACTTGCTACATCCAACCGCCAGCCATCTGTGTGAAATTCTTCCACCCAGTATCGCCCTACTTTGCAGATAAAATCCGCTACTTCCGGGTTTGCCGTATCAAGCTTTGGCATCATCCGCTCATAGCCGAAGCACTCGTAGTTCGGATATTCCTCCGGGTCTTCTGGACGGATGACCGGAAATTGCAGTCCGTAGAACCAGTCTTTTTTATCGGATGCTTCGCCCTTTTGCACCACATCCTCAAATGCCGGGAAATGCCAGCCACAATGGTTAAATACACCATCAATAATTACCCGGATTCCGTTTGCATGGAAGGTGTCCACCAGTTCTTTAAAATCATCATTTGTTCCAAAGCACGGATCAATATGAAAATAATCCAGTAAATCATATTTATGATATTCACCTGCTGCAAATATCGGATTAATGTAAATGGCATTGACGCCAAGATTTTTCAGATAATCCACATTTTCAGTAATGCCCTTAAGACAGCCTCCAAGCTTTCCTCTTACCACATTTCCTTCAAAGGTGGATTCCGTTGCCTTCCCGCTGATATAGGTT
>JBNMJI010000129.1:0-5798 GCA_050873725.1 Roseburia sp. | reverse complement strand
TCTTTAGAGACCCCAATCGGTGAAGAGGAAGATTCCCATTTGGGAGACTTCATTCAGGATGATAATGTGCCGGTACCTGCTGATGCAGCGGCATTTACCCTGTTAAAAGAGCAGTTAGAGGAAGTACTTGGAACACTGACCGAGAGAGAACAGAAGGTATTAACCCTTCGTTTCGGTCTGGAAGATGGACGTGCCCGTACACTGGAAGAAGTTGGAAAAGAATTCAACGTAACCAGAGAGCGTATCCGTCAGATTGAAGCAAAGGCACTCCGTAAACTGCGTCATCCGAGCAGAAGTCGCAAATTAAAGGACTATCTGGAGTAATATATGAATAAACTTTCAAAAAGAATGCAGGCAGTTGCAGCATTGGTTCAGAATACCACCTGCCTTGCAGATGTAGGATGTGACCATGGCTATGTTCCGATTTATCTGATTCAGTCAGAATGTATAGGGCATGCCATTGCAATGGATGTGAACCGGGGGCCACTTCTTCGGGCAGAGGAACATATCCGGGAAGTTCATTTAGAAGATTACATAGAAACCAGATTGTCCGATGGACTTACGGCACTGGCTCCATCAGAAGCAGATGGAGTGGTAATTGCAGGAATGGGTGGAGCATTGACAAAGAGGATTCTTGCAGAACATCCGGAAATCTGGAAACAGATGAACAATCTTGTATTACAGCCACAGTCTGAAATAGAAGAGGTACGCCGTTATATTTATGCGGAAGGCTTTCACATTGAAGAAGAAGATATGGTGGAAGAAGAAGGTAAATATTATGTGATGTTAAGATGTGTACCGGGAAAAGCAGCACCGTTAACGGATGTTGCTTTTCGTTATGGTGGATATTTATTACAGACAAAAAATGAAATATTAAAACAATATTTAATAAAACAGAAACAGCAGTTTTCGATAATTTTAAAGAAGCTTGAAACACAGCAGCCAGAAGATGGCAGCACAAGACGCTTCGAACGGCAGAGAGAATTGGAAGAGAAGCTGTCAATGATAGAAGAAGCAGAGCGTATCATGGGAGAAAATGTATGAAGTGTGAACAGATACGGGAAATATTAGAGACTCTTGCTCCTGTAGCAATGGCCTGTGACTGGGACAATCCCGGATTTCAGGTTTGCAGATGGGAGAAAGAGATAAACAGTATCTATCTGGCGGTGGATGCAACCGACGAAGTAATTGCGGAAGCGAAAGACCTGAAGGCGGATATGATACTGACACATCATCCGCTAATTTTTGGTGGAATAAAAAATGTTCTTACCAGTGATTTTATCGGTAGAAGAATTTACGAACTGGCACAGCAGGACATGGTTTACTGTGCAATGCACACGAATTTTGATATCTGCGTCATGGCGGATCTTGCGGCAGAGTATCTGGAATTGAAAGAGGCAGAGCCTTTAGAAGTAACCGGAGAATGGCAGGGAAAATCCTGTGGTATTGGTAAAGTGGGAATGCTGCCACAGCAGATAAGCCTTGAGGACTGTGGCAGAATAGTAAGAAGCCGGTTTCAGACAGAAGCTGTAAAAGTGTTTGGAGATACTAAGCGCATGGTACAGCAGGTAGCAATTTGTCCCGGTTCCGGAAAGAGTGAAGTGGATGAAGCAATTGCAAAGGGTGCCCAGGTGTTGATAACAGGAGATATTGACCACCATACGGGAATCGACGCAGTAGCCAGAGGCTTAAGCATCTTAGATGCAGGACATTATGGATTGGAGCATATTTTTGTAACCTATATGGCAGAATATTTAAAGGAGAAATTACCGGAACTGAACATATATAGCCAGAAGTTACAATCTCCATTTTCCTATATTGTATAAATAGTAATCAAAGAAATGGGGGACTACTATGGGAGAACTTAAATGCAGAATTAATATTCATGGAAATGTAAGAGAGTATGTGCCGGAGACCACATACCAGCAGCTTGCCAAGGAATATCAGAAACAGTTTCCGGATGATATTGTTCTGGTACTGGTGAATAATCGCCTGCGGGAGCTGCGCGAGAAGGTGGAATCGGGAAATCTTACCTTTATTACAACAGCAGACAAGGATGGACGGAAAGCGTACCGGAGAAGTACGGCATTGCTGATGCAGAAAGCGGTGCATAATCTTTATGGAGAAGATAAGATTACAGTGCGTGTCATGCATTCTATTGCACAGGGATATTACTGTGAGTTGAAACGGAATGAAGATAAGGATGGAACACCGGAACAGGCAGAAAAAGTAGCAGTAGATGAGCAGATGTTAAAGGACTTGAAACAGGAGATGCATCGTCTGGTGGAAGCAGACCTTTTAATCGAAAAACACAGCCTGCCAACGGCAGAGGCAGTGGAATTGTTCCGGAGACTTGGTATGACGGATAAAGAAAGACTATTCCGCTACCGGAGAAGCTCGAGAGTGAATATCTATGAACTGGACCATTACAAAGATTATTTCTATGGATACATGGTTCCATCGACCGGTTATCTCAAATACTTTGATTTGACATTATATAAAGAGGGCTTTATGCTGCTCTTCCCGGGAAAAGATACCAGGGCTGTAGAAATATTTATTCCGTCGGATAAGCTGTATCAGACACTGGCAGAGTCTTCCGAATGGGGACATACGATGGGAGTAGGAACCATTGGAGCATTGAATGATGCGGTTACTGCCGGCAGAATACAGGATATCATACTGATACAGGAAGCCTTAATGGAGCAGAAAATAGGACAGCTGGCAGAACAGATTAAAGAGGGACATAATAAGAAATTTATTATGATAGCAGGTCCTTCTTCTTCTGGAAAGACAACATTTTCCCATCGACTGTCCATCCAGCTTGCAGCTCATGGCATGAAACCGCATCCGGTTCCACTGGATGATTTCTATCTGGACAGAGACAAGACCCCAAGGGATGCAGATGGAAAACTGGATTTTGAATGTCTGGAAGCATTGGATGTGGAACGCTTTAATCAGGATATGACAAGCCTCTTAAATGGAGAACCGACAGAACTTCCAATCTTTAATTTTAAGACAGGTAAACGGGAAGCCAGTGGCAGAATGATGCAGCTTGGAAAAGAAGATGTACTGGTAATTGAGGGAATCCATGGATTAAATGATAAATTGTCCTATTCCCTGCCAAAGGAAAGTAAATTCCGTATTTACATCAGTGCATTGACCCAGCTGGATATTGACGAGCATAACTGCCTGCCGACAACGGATGGAAGGCTGATTCGAAGAATCGTAAGAGATGCAAGAACAAGAGCTACTTCAGCAAGGGAAACCATTGCTATGTGGGATTCTGTCAGACGTGGTGAAGAGAAGAATATCTTCCCATTCCAGGAAGGGGCAGATGTAATGTTTAATTCTGCTTTAATTTATGAACTCGCTGTGCTGAAACAGTATGCAGAGCCATTGCTGTTTGCAATTGAACGGGACTGCCCGGAATATATTGAGGCGAAGAGACTGCTGAAGTTCTTAGATTATTTTCTCCCTGTACCAGCGGATAACATCAATAATAATTCGATTATCCGTGAATTCATTGGTGGAAGCTGTTTTAACGTTTAATGCATGGTTGTTAGAAAATGTCAATAAAGACAAGAAATAAAAAGAGATAGATTATATGTGCCTTGTGGAAAAGGACGTATATCTGTCTCTTTTTTTATGGGAAAATGGAAAAAACAGACAAAAACATAAAAGAAAAATAGCGGCTCATTTGTTGAAATTTGTCAAAAAATGGGGTATAATAATCCGAAATAGTTAGTTTTGTCACATGATGACTTGGATAGAATGATTTGGAGCGTGGCAGAGATGGAAATCAGACAGAAAAAACGTCTGGGAGATATGCTGATAGAAGAAAAAATTATTACAGATGAGCAGCTTTCAGATGCATTAGAGAAGAAAAAAGGAACCACAAAGCGACTGGGAGAAGTCCTAGTAGAATTGGGATATACCAGTGAGGAAGATATTGCAAAGGCACTGTCAAGACAGCTGGGATTGGAAATCGTCTCTCTTAGTGGAATACAGATAGAAGAAAATGTGCTGAAACTGGTAGATGTGGCGGTTTTGAGAAAATATGTCATGGTACCAATCGGTTTCTCACCAAACAATATGAACGAAGTCCGGGTAGCAATGGCAGACCCAATGGACATGCGTGGAATCGATGACTTTTCCATTATTACCAATCTGCAGGTTGCACCGGTAATTGCCACAACCCATGATATTATGCTTACCCTTGACCGTTTCTATGGAAGCAGTGAAGCGCGGAAGGTAGCTGAGGCATATGCACTGGAACGCCGACAGGAGGAACAGCGGGAGCAGGAGAGGGAGAATGATGAAGACATTGCCAATTCTCCAATTGTTCTTTTGGTAAATGCCATGATTGAACAGGCAGCAAGACAGCGTGCCAGTGATATACATATCGAAGCATTAGAGAGTCGTGTCAGAATCCGTTATCGAATTGATGGTGTGTTATATGAGAAGGCAAGCTATGACATCCGCCTGCTGAATGCAATTATGGCACGTATCAAGATTATCGGTGGAATGGATATATCTGAAAAACGTAAACCGCAGGATGGCCGAATTACTCTTGTAGTAGACCGTGTAGAGTATGATATCCGTGTATCCATTCTGCCAACGGTTTATGGAGAAAAATGTGTACTTCGTCTTGCACAGAAGAAGGCGCTGACCAAAGATAAAAGGGAACTTGGTTTTACCCCGGAGGAGTTGGAAAGCTTTGACCGTATGTTAAAGCATCCGAATGGAATCCTTTTAGTAACAGGACCGACCGGAAGTGGTAAATCCACAACACTTTATACGGCACTTTCTGAACTGAATACGGAAGATATTAATATTATTACAGTAGAAGACCCGGTAGAGGCCAATCTGGATGGAGTCAACCAGGTACAGGTAAATGCCAAGGCAGATATGACCTTTGCATCTGCACTGCGTTCTATCTTAAGACAGGACCCGGATATTATCATGATTGGTGAGATTCGAGATGAAGAAACGGCAGAGATAGCAGTACAGGCTTCTATTACCGGACATCTTGTAGTAAGTACCCTGCATACCAACAGTGCTGCAGGAACCATTACCCGAATGTTGAACATGGGCGTGGAGGGTTACCTTCTGGCGGATTCCATGATTGGGGTAATTGCCCAGCGACTGGTGCGAAGACTCTGTCCGAATTGCAAACAGCCACATAAACCTACAGAATATGAACGGAAACTTTTGAATCTGGATGATTTGGATGAGACAACGATTTTTGAGGCAAAGGGATGTCCGATGTGTGCAAATACCGGATACAAAGGTCGAATCGGTGTCTATGAAATGATGGAAATCAGCACGGAAATGAAGGATGCAATTGCTAAAAATGCTTCAACCGCTGAAATCAAACATTTAGCAGTGGCGAATGGAATGGAAACCCTTGCTGCAGGTGCCAGACGGAAAGTATTAGAGGGAATCACTTCTATTTCCGAGCTTGTAGGTGTATCGGCAGAGGATTAGGAAGAACAGAGGATTTGTAGAATGAACAGAATAGAAATGTTTTTGCGGGAAGGAAATGAAAAAGGAGCATCCGATATTCATCTTGCACCGGGAAGTCCGGTAATGTTCCGGATTGACGGAGAACTGGTTCCTGCATCAGACGAGAAGATAAAACCATTTGAAATTGAAGAAATGATAGAACCGTTACTGACGGAAGAACAGAAAGCGGAGTTAAAAGAAAATGGTGAACTTGATTTTGCTTATTCCATAGCAGGATTTCATCGTGTGCGTTTTAATGTGTTCCGTCAGAGAGGTACTTATGCGGTAGCACT
>JBNMJI010000128.1:0-5838 GCA_050873725.1 Roseburia sp. | reverse complement strand
TCACGGCATGGTACCAAATATGTTCCCGGATGAAGGAACCGACCCGTTGTACAACACTGCGGACGCTTCCATGTGGTATTTCTATGCAGTCGGAAAATATCTCGATTACACCGGTACCCCGGAAGATTATGCATTTGTGCAGGAGACCATTTATCCGAAATTAAAGGAAATTATCGCAGCTTATGAACACGGAACGGATTTCTCCATCTATATGGAAGAGGATGGGCTTATCCATGCCGGAAGCGGTCTCGACCAGGTAACCTGGATGGATGTCCGTGTGGGCGACTGGGTTGCTACCCCACGCCACGGCAAACCGGTAGAAATTAATGCACTCTGGTATCATGCCCTCTGCCTGATGGAAGAATGGGCAGCACGCTTTGGTGAAGACGGCTCCCACTATGCTGCCCTTGCTGCTCATGCAAAGGAATCTTTTGCAAAAGAATTCTGGAATGAAAAAGACGGATGTCTCTATGATGTGGTAGATGGACTGGAAGGCGATGCCACCCTTCGTCCAAATCAGATTTATGCCGTTTCCCTGCCACATCGTATGTTAGATGCTGACAAAGAAAAGAAAATTGTAGATAAAGTTTACGAAAAATTATATGCAAAAACCGGTCTTCGTTCCTTAAGTCCGGATGACAAAGAATACCATCCGACCTACGAAGGCTGCCTTGATAAACGTGACCACGCTTACCATCAGGGTACTTCCTGGGGCTTCCTCTTAGGCGGTTTCCTGACTGCTTATGTGCATGTCTATGGAACTTCCAAAGAAGTCATCAAACGGGTAGATGCCATGTTAGATGCCACCAGAGAACAGTTCTATCACGGCTGTATCGGTTCTATTGCAGAAATCTTTGACGGAGATGAACCGCACACCTCCCGCGGCTGCTATGCCCAGGCATGGAGTGTTGGAGAAATTCTCCGGGCTTATACTGAGGATATTCTGCCGTATAAATAAACGAAACACAAAGAGGCTTGATAAACCAAGCCTCTCTTTTTTATCTTAATGCAATTTTCTTATCGCGATGCCGGAATCTGCTCCTTCAGCCATGCTTTTTCTTCTTCGGAAAGGAATTCTGCAATGGTATCATAGACATACTGCTGGTACTTCCGAAGCAGTGCCTTTTCCCGGCTGTCTAATTCTTCCCAGTCAATAGCATCCAAATCAAAAGGTGCCACAGTCAGTGTTTCAAATTCCATGAACTGCCCATATTCCGTTGTCTCCGCTTTCTTACAAAGCAACAGGCTCTCGAGGCGGATGCCGTATTTTCCTTCCAGATAAAGTCCCGGTTCATCCGATGTAATCATGCCCTCTTCCATGACGGTTCCTGCGCCATACCGTTCCCGATACCGAAACGCATTCGGTCCTTCATGCACATTCAAAAGATAACCAACCCCATGGCCGGTTCCATGATTATAGTCAAGTCCCATGTGCCACAACGGTTCTCTTGCCAGATAGTCAAGGTTGACTCCCGTACAGCCATATTTAAATTTTGCATCCGAAAGATTCAGATTTCCTCTTAATACGGCAGTATAATGCTTCTTCTCATCTGCACTCAGTGTTCCAAGCGCAATGGTTCTTGTCACATCCGTTGTACCATCCAGATACTGTCCGCCGGTGTCCAGCAGTAAAAAGCTTTTGTTATCCAGCGGAATATTGCTTTTCTCATCCGGCTCATAATGTACAATGGCTCCATGGGCACCATATGCGGCAATCGGTGCAAAACTCTGTCCCAGGTAGCCTTCTCCCCGCCTCCGGAATTCTTCTAATTTATCACATACCGTAAGTTCCGTTATCTGCCGTTTATCTTCTACATGCTTTATCCAGTAGATAAGCTTTGTCAGAGCAATGCCATCCTTCTTATGTGCCAGCCGCTCATGCTCCATTTCGGTGGCATTTTTCACTGCCTTCATAAGCTCAATCGGGCTGTTTTTCTTTACCTTATGCGCCTCTTTTGGAATAGCATCATACAGTGCATAATTGGTCATGCTCTCATCGATAAGAATGCTTTTGTCTGCCGGAATTTTCTTAATATCCGCATAAATCTGTTCATATCCGTAAATAACGATTTTTTCTCCGAGAAGTCTTTCCTTTAAGTCAGCCAGCACACTCTTTTCATTTACATACCAGTGGATTTCTTCCGGTGCAATCAGCACATAGGACAGCGCCACCGGATTATATGCAATGTCATTTCCCCGGATATTAAAAAGCCATGCAATTTCATCCAGAGACGGAATCAGAAAATAATCTGCCTGACAATCCGCCATTGCTTTTCGTACCCTTGCCACCTTATCTTTCCGGCTCTCACCTGCATATTCCACGCCAAGCTCCCAGATTGGATCACAGGATAATGCCGGACGATTTGCCCAGATTTCGTCTACGATATCACGGTCTGTAGCAAATGTAATCTTTTTCTCCCGTAACTTTTCTTTTAAACTCTTTGCCATGCCGGTACTTACGGTTCTTCCATCAAAGCCCAATATTGTGCCGGCTTCCATTTTGTCTGCCAGAAAAGTGCCAATATCCACTACTCCCGGCTGTCCGCTTCGAAATAGTGTAATGCCGGTGCCGGCAAGCTGTTCTTCTGCCTGGATAAAATATCTTCCATCTGTCCAGAGTCCTGCCATATCTTCTGTAATTACCAGAGTTCCTGCCGAGCCGTTAAATCCGGAAATGTATTCCCGGCATTTAAAATATTCCCCTACATATTCTGAAGCATGGAAATCATCGGAAACAATGAGATATGCCGCCATGCCATATTCTTTCATCTTCTGTCTTAACTCAATCAATTCTTCTTTCAAATCTATCACCTCTATGTTATGCTATAATGAATGTAAATGAGTCAATTACAGTATAGCATTCGTCATTGAGAACGGAAAGGAATTCTTTTATGTTTCGCCTGATTGGAAAAATACTTTTCTTTTTCATAAGATTTATCATACATCTTCCGTTCGCCGTATTCCATGGACTGCGGCGGTTCTTTTTTGGTGTCAATTTTGATAAAATGAACGGCTATGAATTTGAAGAATATGCTGCCCGCTACCTTAAACGCAACGGATATTCAAAAGTTACTGTCACCAAAGCTTCCAGAGACTTTGGTGTGGATTTAATTGCAAAAAAACACCGGACTACCTATGCAGTCCAGTGCAAATTATATCAGGGAAAAGTGGGCAACAGTGCCGTGCAGGAAGCCGTTGCCGGTAAATCCTATTACAATTGTGATGAAGCAATGGTCATTACCAACAGCGTTTTCTATCCCGGTGCCATTGCACTTGCTGAAGCCAATGATGTCATTCTCATTGACGGTGCCCAGTTAAACCATCACAGCTTCCGCTGGGGCAGATTCTTCCGGATTATCCTGCTTCTCCTGCTGTGCGGCTTACTGATTTTTTGTATTATATCCCCGGAAACTGCACTTATCTGACATTCAAAAGAAGCAGTTCATCCTAATGATTTTATATACAAATACCATCCTTACCGGCTCAATCTACCAGCCAGTAAAGATGGTATTCTTATTTATTATACCGTTGTATTTACTCCGTTTACATTGGCATGTTCGTCTTCTGCCATCGGAATTACCAGACATTTCTGTCCGTTGATAACCTCAGATTTAATCTGGGAAACTTTTTCCGGTTTTACACGAAGCACAGCATCATAAGTCTTGACTACTTCGTCAGCTTCTTCCTCTATCTGTTTCTCTTTTAACTGCTGCTGTAACACTTCAACCTGGGCTACCAGTTCTTTTTCCTTCTGAATCTGCTCATTGGCAGCCAGAGCTTTGCTGTCTACCACATTTTCTGCCAGCGGTGCTTCTTCTGCAAATTCCTCTGCGCAGGTCTTTCCAATCTTTTCTGCCTTTTCCGGTGCAACGCCACTTTCTTCCATAACATTGGTCAAAAGCTCCGGTGTCAGTACTACCGGGTCTTCTTCCAGCTCTGCCTTCTCTTCCACCAGGTCATTTAAGTTCTGCTGAATCTCCATCAGCACTTCACCGCTCTTTTCCACGTCATCGCCATACGCCTGCTTTACAATAGAATGGAAAGTCATCTTCTGTTCTGTTGCAGTACGTCTTGCGCCACAGCCTAATCCCAACTCCATAAATTCAGCGTGCGGTGCCTTGGTATCCTTGGTATAGAACATCAGGGAATGAATATCTGTACTGCGGTCGGTAAATGCCGGGAATAAAAATCCACTGTCCGGTACACTTACCACCCAGTCACGGATTCTTGGTCCGATACGGTTTTCATCTTCTCTGTAACCCAGTCCCGGTTTGGATAACTGCACCGGGCAGATTGCACACAGAAGGTATTCAAATACTTCTTCTGATTCATCCAGTGCATTATTATCCGTGGTCTTCGTCATGACATCATAAGCATCATGAAACAGCAAAATCAGATAATTGCCGGCATAATCATAGCTTTCGATGACCATATCATAAAATCGGTCCAATAATTCAGGATTTTTTAATTTACTCTCTCTTAAACCTAAAAGAAACTGCTGTCTTCCACCTGCTGCTTCTTCATCCAATGGGAAGTTCAGCTCCAAAAGATTATTTCCAATAGTTCCTGATAAGGTTTTCTTGGCGATTTCCAAATATTTATAAAACTCTTCATCTTCCAGATTCAAAAATGTCTCACTTAAATCAACGACCTTATTCTTACCGGCATCTACATAACACCCACATAATCTGGTAAAGGTACAATTTTCTTTTGTAAAACGTCTCTTTAATTCTGCCACACCTTTTTTATCCATACTATGTATCTACTCCTTTATTGCATCTTTTTCTATTTCATATTTGCGTATGCTTCAAACTGTTTTCTTACAACGCGGAATACTTCCATCAGTTTCGGTGAAAATACGCCACACTCACCATTAATAATCATATGAAACGCCTCGTCTGTAGTATATGCTGACTTATAGCACCGCTCATTTACCAATGCGTCATACACATCTGCAACAGATACCAGCTGGGCGGAAATTGGAATTTCATCTCCCTTTAAGCCATCCGGATAGCCTTTTCCATCATAACGCTCATGATGGGAACGGATAATTTCATAGCTGACTGCCTTCTCTTTCGGATTCCATTCTCCCTTCATGAGTCTAAAATCTCACAACCCCGCAAAGTGTGGGATTTCATATATTCAAATTCATCCTGGGTCAGTTTTCCCGGCTTTAACAGAATACTGT
Source organism: Roseburia sp. (assembly GCA_050873725.1). Lineage (GTDB taxonomy): Bacteria > Bacillota > Clostridia > Lachnospirales > Lachnospiraceae > Roseburia_C. Next base: position 650 of record JBNMJI010000128.1, on the reverse strand, counting down.
CCGGAATTGCAATTTTACCCAGGTCATGCAATGCACTGGCTGCCACAATTGTCTCAATCTGCTCTTTTGTCAGTCCATACTCCGGATATTTCTCGCTGAAAGTTTCTGCCATAATGCGGGTATAATCCTTCACACGCTGAATATGTTCACCGCTTTCAAGACTACGATACTCTACAATAGTTCCAAGCATATCGATAATTTCCTGATTTCGTTTTGCCAGTTTATCTGCCTGCTGTTTTAAGGTCTGATAAGCTTTACGCAATACCACGGTCTGCTCCTCTACCTTTTCTTCCAGCCGATTCTTATAAGCATAATGATTTACCATATTCTGGACTCTTTTCTTTACCAGAGTCGCATTAAATGGTCTTGCAATAAAATCTGACACTCCGCATTCAAAACATTTCTTTTCATTCTGAATGCTGGTTTCTCCACTGATTACCAATACCGGCACTTTATCTAAGACTTTCAGTTTCTTTAAACCTTCCAGTACCTGAAAACCATCCATAACAGGCATCACAATATCCAGTAAAATTGCAGAAATATTATCTGCTTCCTTCTCCATGATTTCCAATGCCTGTTTTCCATTCTCAGCTTCTACAATATCGTACTCTTCCTTCAGAATCTCGCATAAGAGATCCCGGTTCATCTCC
>JBNMJI010000127.1:0-5854 GCA_050873725.1 Roseburia sp. | reverse complement strand
TGATTGAGGCCACCTACATAAATTACTTCATCATAGCCTGCTGCCAGTTCCACTGCTTCTTTTCGAAGTTTCTTTTCCATCCGCCGCATCTCTTCTGTTTTCTGTTTCTGATAAGAAGCTGCTTCCTGCTCATTTAAACTGTTTTCCTGCCAGTTGGTATCCTGCTGTTCCTTTGACAGCACATAATATCCCGGTGCATATTCCACCTGACAGTTGCCTCCTAAAAGACGCTTGATTCCCATTAATGGTGTAATCTCATACAATGCTTTAATTTCTGCACTTCCACCACCTAACGCCTGTAAATGAGCTGCGTTCTCTCCTATCACAAGAACCCTGTTCAGTCCCTTTTTCTGTAATGGTAGCCGCATATTTTCATTTTTTAATAACACAATGGATTCTCTTGCTGCCTCTAATACTTTCTCACGGTGTTCCGGAGTATTATACGCTCCTGCTTTTCTCACTTCTGACCGTGATACTTTTACTTCTCCATCTGGAAGTCTTTGTATTTCTATCATATGAAGCCGTACCATCAATTGCAGAATATGAGATACTTTTTCGTCGATACATGTTTCTGATACTTTTCCATCATGCACTGCCTTTATCAATGGATTGGCAAGAAAATAATCATCAAAATCAGGGGTTACTGACATTTCTATATCCAGTGCACCTTCTGCCGTCTCTACCGTATTATGTACACCACCCCAGTCTGAAATCACTACGCCATCATAAGCCCATTCTTTTCTTAAAATATCCATAAGAAGAGCCTCATTGCAGCTACAGTGTGTTCCACGGTAAAGATTGTATGCACTCATGACAGAACGGGCTTTTGCTTTTAACAATACCGCTTCAAATGCCGGAAGATAAATTTCCCGCAGTGTACGGTCATCGATTTCTACATTTACCCAGAGACGTTCTGTCTCCTGGCTGTTTAAAGCAAAATGTTTCACACAGGCTGCCACATCATTTTCTTCAATTCCCTCTACCATCGGAACTGCAAGTTCTGCTGTAAGATACGGGTCTTCACTGAAATATTCAAAGTTTCTTCCGCAAACCGGAATCCGCTTAATATTAATTCCCGGTGCTAGAATAACATCTTTTCCTCTGCCCCTTGCTTCCTCTCCCAGAACACTTCCGGACGCTTTGGCAAGTTTTCTGTTCCAGGTTGCTGCGATTGCACTGTTGCTGGGACAATAGGTCACATAATCATCTGTATTTCCATTTGGAATCCATTTATCATTACAGAATTCATTTCTTACTCCCATCGGTCCATCAGACATCTTCAGTGGTGGGATATGTAATCGTTCCACTGCACCGGTGCGAAACAGTCCGGTGCCATGAATCATCGCTGTTTTTTCTTCCAGCGTCATGCTTTTTATCACACTGCGGATATTCTCTTCGCTTCTGCTGTTCTCTTTCTTCTCCATCGATCGCTCCTATGCAAATTTTCCTGTAATATGGCTGCCACATGAACGAAGCACTGTATTTCCGTCTTTATATTCCACCTGTGCTCCTTCTACTGCTGTAAGCTCTCTGTTCATCCACTCTATGGTAAATGGCTGTTCACTTTCCACCTGAATTTCAAACTGATTCTCTGCACAGCTGATTTCTATTCCGGCTTCTCTTATACCATCTGCACCATATACTTCACTGCTGCAATGCTCCTGTGGTTCATAAACACGGAATGTCACATCTTTTCCATAATCATATTCCGGTCCTTCTTCACTTGCACCGATTGCAAGGATAGAATTTGGTTTTACCATAAGCGGGATATCCAGATAACCATATTTCCTGCTGTACCATTCCCCGCCTTCTTCCTGCTCTCCGGTAAAGAAGTTCGTCCATAATCCACCAGCTTTTGGCAGGTAATACTCTCCGATGCCTTCCTCATTGAAGATTGGTGCTACTAACAGTGCATCGCCTAACATATACTGCTTATCTAAGTAATTACACATCTTATCCTTCGTAAATTCCAATACCATGGCACGCATGGAAGGAATTCCTTCTTCATGGGCTGCCAACGCTGTTTTCCAGAGATATGGCATCAGTCTTGCCTTTAACCGGGTAAAGAAACGCACTACATCAACCGCTTCTTCATCATATGCCCACGGAACACGATAGGATGTACTGCCATGGAGTCTGCTGTGGGAAGAAAGCAATCCGAAGGCACACCAGCGTTTATATACATCCGGTGTGGATGTGCTTTCAAATCCGCCAATATCATGGCTCCAGAATCCAAATCCTGACATCTGTAAGGACAAACCTCCACGAAGACTCTCTTCCATGGATTCATAATCGGACCAGCAGTCTCCGCCCCAGTGTACCGGGAATTTTTGTCCGCCGACTGTTGCAGAACGTGCAAACAGAACTGCCTCTCCTTTTCCTCTTTTACGCTCTAATAATTCAAATACTGTCTGATTATATAAATAGGTATAGTAATTATGCGTTTTTACCGGATCAGCACCATTGGCATAAACACAGTCTGTCGGAATACGCTCGCCAAAATCTGTCTTAAAGCAATCCACTCCCATATCCAGTAATACTTCCAGTTTATCCTGAAACCACTGCTTTGCTGCCGGATTGGTAAAGTCTACAATTGCCATTCCCGGCTGCCACATATCCCACTGCCATACGGAACCATCCGGACGCTTTAAGAAATAGTCTTTTTCCATTCCTTCGTCAAAAAGCACAGATTCCTGGGCAATATATGGATTAATCCACACACAGATTTTTAAACCTTTTTCTTTAATTCTCTTTAACATGCCTGCCGGATCCGGAAATACCCTTGCATCCCACTGGAAATCAGACCAGTGGAAGTCTTTCATCCAAAAGCAGTCAAAATGGAATACTTTTAACGGAATTCCACGATCTAACATACCATTGATAAAGCTCATTACCGTCTCTTCATCATAATTGGTCGTAAAGGAAGTAGAAAGCCACAGTCCAAAAGTCCAGGCAGGTGGAAGTGCCGGTTTTCCGGTGATATCCGTATATCTGCGCAGTACATCTTTCATTTCCGGTCCATCAATGAAGAAATAATCAAGGCTCTCCCCCGGAACAGAAAACTCCACTTTGGTAACTGCTTCTGTTGCCACCTCAAAAGATACCTTTTCAGAATGATTTACAAAAATTCCGTATCCTTTATTGGAAATATAAAACGGAATATTTTTATAAGAATGATTGGTTGAAGTTCCACCATCCTCATTCCAGATATCTACGGACTGTCCATTCCGGATCATGGCATTGAAACGTTCTCCCATTCCATAGATTAATTCTCCTACTCCAAGTGAAAGCTGCTGGCGCATATAAGCATCCTGATCACTGCTCTTTACATATGCATCACCTTTCCAGTCGGTACGCATGTATGCAAGATCTCTCCAGCCACTCTGACATCTTTTTTCTTCTCCACTGTAATAAGTCATATGCCAGTTCTCCTTGTCAATCACAAGGCGGGCTCTGCCGCTTATTACAGTAACTGTTTTTTCTGTTTCTTCAGCCTGTACCGGTGCATGTTCCGGCAGCTGTAATTCAAACGCAGGTGCCTTTTCCAGCACTCCCTTATAATGATAGGTTTTTACACGAATGCCCCCTTCCATTGGTGTCGTAATCTCTACCGTAAGGTTCGCGCCTCCCAACGTATCCCCCCTATGGCTGACCTTGTGGGTTGGTGCACATAAAGTCACCTTATCCTCTTCTATTTTGGTAAAATACACTTCTGCAGGTGAAAAGCAGGCACATCCCTCTTTTTGTAACCAACATCCATTACTGAACTGCATATTTTAGTACCTCCATACTTTAATTTTATGGTAAGTATACGATAAAAAAATGTGTTTTCCTACTGGAATAATTCCACCTGATTTACTATAATTATTATAGATTTTTACCATGCAAATAAGATACGGCAAAGGAAATATATATGATTATGAAGCAAAAGAAATTTACCGTTCCCAAAGTAAAAAAACAGATTCTGTCCACCTTCTTCTTAGCGGCAATTCTGCCTATCCTGATTCTCGGCAGTTTTGCCCTGTTTCATGTACGCAACCAGATGAAGGAACATTACCAGTCCCAGCTGAACGCAGATGCGGTCCGGGTGAATTCCATCCTTTTTGATATTACCACCTCCGTTTATACCTCATCCCAGACCATTGCCAACCGGGATTCTTATATCCAGCTTCTTGGTTCCGACTACACCTCAGATGTATGCCAGCAATATTATCAGGATCTGACTGAAGCCATTGCATCTTATCATCAGAACAGTGCCTCTGTTTCTTCCATTCATATTTATACGAATAATCCAAACATTCCGGAAAATGACTATATTTCCTATGTTTCTGATTACCAGAATACCAACTGGTTTGCTTCTATTGATGGAAAATGGAGTAACTGGACCTGTCTTTCCCGGGAAGACCGTTTTCAAAATGAAATCTATGAACTTTCCCTGATTCGGCGAATCGGCACAAGTTCCAGCAAATATACTGCTTATCTCGTAATCCGTCTGGATAATAATAATCTGAAAAACCGGATTGACCAGACCGACTATCAGATTTTAGCTTCTGTGGATTCCCAGCCGATTTTCTTTGCCACTGACAATGCGTATGTAGAACAGGATATGCCTCTTCCAGATGATTTCAGTGGTGAATATTACAAATATAATGGTCCAACCATGCAAAAGAACCAAAAAGTTCTGACTACCATACAGACTTTCCACCCTTACCGGACAGATAATTATTTTCTGATTCATGTCAGTGATTTTCATGCATATAAAAGTATCAATTCCATTACGATTTTATATTTTATTATCCTGCTGGTTGCGATACTGATTCCAGCTGGAATTATATTTGTATTCTCTTCTTATTTCAGTAACCGGATTAATGTTCTAAAATCTGCCATGCATCAGACCCGCACCGGAGACTATAATATTATCGAAACTTTCCAGGGAGATGATGAGTTAACCGAGACCTTCCAGGATTTGAAGGCAACCGTAGAAATGATTCATGAAAAAGAAGCTCATTTCTATCAGTCACAGATTAAAGAGCAGCAGCTTGTAAACCGTCAGCAGCAGATGGAATTCGAAATGCTTGCAAGCCAGATTAATCCGCATTTTCTCTATAATACATTAGAGACTATCCGGATGCAGGCACTCGCCAATGGAAACCGGGATGTTGCCACTTCGATTAAATTACTGGGAAAATCCATGCACTATGTGCTGGAAAATACGGGAACCAGTTTTACTACTTTAACGAAAGAACTGGATTACATCAAAACCTATCTTACCATCCAGAAGCTGCGTTTTAATGACCGGGTAAATGCCCAGTTTCTTATCCCGGAAGACCTGAATACCGATGATTACCGCATTCTCCCACTCCTGCTTCAGCCGGTTGTGGAAAATGCTATTACCCATGGCTTAGAACTGGTCTCCGAGCACGGCTGCATTACTATTTCCGTAAATGCCGATGATGACTTACTGACTATCTCCATTGCGGATAATGGATGTGGAATGACCGAAGAAGAATTAAATCATCTTCTCTATCAGATTGAGCATCACAAACGGGATGACACAAGAAGCATTGGGTTGTATAATATCAATCAGAGAATTCATCTGTTCTACGGTACGGATTATGGAATCAGGATTGACAGCCACCCGCAGCAGGGTACCACTGTTACCATTACGCTTCCAGCCTCACAGATGATACAGGAGTAAGGTGAATGAATATGGAAAATGAATTAATTAATGTATTGATTGTAGACGATGAGCAAATCGTAAGAGAAGGATTAAAATATATTATCGATTGGAATGCACTGGGATTCTGCATCTGCGGTGAAGCTGATAACGGACAAAAGGCAATGGAAATGATTG
>JBNMJI010000126.1:0-5869 GCA_050873725.1 Roseburia sp. | reverse complement strand
TATTCCGATTATGATGCCAATGTTATGTGTACTGGTGCCATTACTGGGCGGAATTCCGATGATGCTGTTTATGACCAAAGTCAATAAATTTGGAATGATTACGATTTATTCCATAATCGTAGGACTGTTCCTGTGGGTTACCGGAATGGGATACTGGCCGTTTATCTTTGGTATTGTATTTGGTGTCATTGCAGACTTGATTGCGAAGAGTGGCAATTATAAGAGCAGTAAAAAGACTATTGCAAGTTATGCCGTATTTTCTCTGATTATCTTTGGAAACTTCATACCACTTTTAATCAATGCAGAAGAATATTTTAAGACCCGCCAGAGCTTTGGTGAAGCATATATCACCAGTCTTACCGAAATTATGGGTAATACCTGGCTTACACCGTTACTGGCAGTTTCCTGTCTGGTATGTGGAACTATCGGCGGCTTCATCGGTAAAGCGATTTTAAAGAAGCATTTTGTAAAGGCAGGAATTGCATAATGCAGGGAAGCTTATTACAGCCGGATGAAAAAAGAGCAGGGATAAACTTTGACCCGAGAACGAAAATGTTTCTGCTTCTTACAATCGCAGTATTTGTCTTAGGCGGTGCCGGTGGAAAAATGTGGATTTGCTGGCACCGATGCTGTGTGCGCTGCCATTTGTTCTTTTTTTACTGGCGGGAAAATGGAAACGGGCATTTACCTATGTCTTGCTCTATGCGGCAGCGTATCTGTGCTTCTGGTATTTTGGACCACGCACCACAGGTTTTGTAAACTTTCTGCTGCTGGCAATCTGTGGCATCTTATCCCGGTTCCTGCCGGGAATCATGCTTGGCATGTATTTAATTGAGACAACAACGGTAAGTGAATTTACGGCGGCTATGTCGAAAATGCATGTGACAGATAAAATAACAATTCCGCTGTCCGTTATGTTCCGTTTCTTCCCAACGGTGGCAGATGAATTTTCATCCATCAATGCAGCCATGCAGATGCGGGATATCCGGCTGGGCGGCAAAAACGTAACGAAAATGATAGAGTACCGAATGGTTCCGCTGATGGTATGTTCTGCGAAAATCGGAGAAGAATTAAATGCGGCAGCACTGACCAGAGGCTTGGGAGGAGAAGTAAGGCGCACCAATGTATGCAAAATCGGCTTCCATGTACAGGATATACTGCTGTTTCTCATCGCATTAAGTCCCTATGTGGCATGGATTGCAGGACTTGTGGCATAGAAAGGTGGAACGGACGAATGATAGAGATTTCAAATGTTAATTTTCAATATGGAACCGCCGACATGGGCGCACTCCATGATGTTAATCTGTCTATTGCAGACGGCTCCTGCGTCTTATTGTGCGGAGAATCCGGCTGTGGCAAGACTACGATTACAAGACTTTTAAACGGACTGATTCCACATTTTTATGAAGGCACATTAGAGGGCGAGATAACAGTAAATGGACTTAAGGTAAAAGAAGAAGAGCTTTGTACCATTGCATCCAGGGTAGAAAGTGTATTCCAGAATCCAAGAAGCCAGTTTTTCTGTCTGGATACCAACAGTGAGGTGGCGTTTGGCTGTGAAAATATGGGATTGCCGGAACAGGAAGTTTTAAGGCGGAGCGAACAGGCAGTTCGTGATTTGAATATGGAAAAATTAATGAACCGTAACATCTTTCGATTATCCGGAGGCGAGAAGCAGAAGGTTGCCTGTGCGTCAGTGGCAGCCATGCAGCCGGAAGTGCTGGTGTTAGATGAGCCTACCTCAAATCTTGATTTGGATGCCATTGAAGAATTAAAAGAAACCTTAAAACTGTGGAAGGCGCAGGGAAAGACCATTGTGATTGCAGAACACCGGCTTTACTGGCTGAAGGAAATCTGTGACCGTGTCATTTATCTGAAAGAGGGCAGAGTGTTATTTGACATATCCATGGAAGAATTTAAGACTTTCCAGCCGGAACGGTTAGAAGAATTGGGACTGCGGCGTATGACGACGGTAGAGGCAGATTTTCCGGAGAAGCCGACAGCAGAGACAGAAATAGAAACAGCAAACTTACGGAAAACAGCGAATTTACAGGAAGCAATAGAATTCCGCAATTACAACTTTTCCTATGAAAAGCAGCCGGTTCTTAAAGTAGAAGATTTCTCCATTCCGGAGGGAAGTATTGTGGCAGTCACCGGACATAATGGGGCCGGCAAGTCCACATTTTTACGGTGCATGTGTGGTCTTGAGAAGAAGTTTAAGGGGCAGACAAAGCTGCATGGAAAATGGCAGAAACCAAGACAGATGTTAAAGGAATGCTATATGGTCATGCAGGATGTGAACCACCAGTTGTTCTGCGAGACTGTAGAAGATGAAATCCGCCTTGGCATGAATGAAGCCGAAGAAACAAAGGTGCCCCAGGTATTAAAAGAGCTTGACTTATCAGAGCTTACAGAACGGCATCCTATGTCTTTGTCCGGCGGACAGAAGCAGCGGGTAGCAATAGCATCGGCACTGTTAGCAGATAAGTCGGTGTTGATTTTTGACGAACCTACCAGTGGACTGGACTACCGTCATATGAAGCAGACTGCAGACTTATTTTTACAGCTGAAGAAATACAATAAAACCACATTTATTATTACCCACGACCCGGAGCTTATCGCAATGTGCTGTCCCCATATTTTACATATCGAACAGGGAGAAATAGCGGAATATTATCCGCTGACAGCAGCACACCGGGAGCAGTTTTTAAAACAGTTTTCATTTCAATAAAAAATAAAAAAAGAGTCGATTATTTTTAAAGGAGGAGAAGACAAAGTGAAGAAGGATAGTTCCTTATCAAAGCTTTTTGCCTATGCCGGTAAATTCCACTATCTGACCATAGCATCCTGGATTTTATCGGTAATTAGCACATGGCTGGCGTTGGTGCCATTTTATTACATTTGGAGAATTATGAAAGAAGTGCTTTCTGTGGCACCAGATTTTAGCAAGGCAGCTCATTTGAAAGAATATGGCTGGGCAGCCGTTGGATTTGCAATTCTATCCATGCTGATTTATGTGTTTGCCCTGATGTGTTCCCACCTGGCAGCATTTCGTGTCCAGGCAAATATCCGCACCAGCCTGATGCGGCATATCCTGACACTGCCTATGGGATTTCTGGATAAAGACGGAACCGGCAAAATCCGTAAAATTGTCAACGAATCCAGTGCAGCAACAGAAACCTATCTGGCACACCAGTTACCGGACCGGGCAGGAGCCATCGCAACACCGGTAGGTCTGTTGGTATTGCTTATGGTATTTGATTTCCGGCTTGGACTTTTGAGTCTGATTCCGGTAGTGGCAGCATTTTTGATTATGGGAAGCATGACCGGACAGCGTATGAAAGATAAGATGGAAGAATACCAGAATGCATTAGAGGAAATGTCCAGCGAGGCAGTGGAATATGTCCGTGGAATCCCGGTAGTAAAGACTTTCGGACAGTCGGTATTTTCATTCAAACGCTTTCAGGCATCTATCAAGAAATATGAAAAATGGACGATTGCGTACACGAAGGAAATGCGGACACCGATGACGGTGTATACAACAGTTATCAATGCAGTATTTGCAGTACTGATTGCAGCAACCTTTTTCTTTGTCAGAAAAGGAGGAGATAACACCTTTTTATTAATTCTTTTGTTCTATATTATTATTACGCCGATTATTACTGTGACCATGAATAAAATTATGTATTCCAGTGAAAATCAGATGATTGTAGCGGATGCAATTTCTCGTATTGAAAGCATTTTAAAGAAGAAACCATTGCCGGAGACCGAAAAGGCACATAAGCCGGAAAGTAGCTCCATCACCTTTGAAAATGTATCTTTCCGCTATGAAGATGCCGGAAGAGATGCGTTGCATCAGATAAATCTTTCCATCAAAGAGGGCGAGCATGTGGCATTTGTAGGGCCGTCCGGCGGCGGAAAGACGACGCTGGCAAGCCTTGTGGCACGATTCTTTGATACCACGGAAGGACGCATCCTGATTGGAAATAAGGATGTGAAGGAAATTTCTTCGAAGCAGTTAATGGATATGGTATCTTTTGTATTTCAGGACAGCAAATTATTAAAAACTTCCATTTTGGAAAATGTCTGCATGGGAAAGAAAGATGCAACCAGAGAAGAAGTCATGCAGGCGTTAAAGGATGCACAGTGTGAAGATATCATTGCAAAGCTCCCGGATGGAATTGATACGGTAATCGGAAGCAGCGGAACTTATGTATCCGGTGGAGAAGCCCAGCGGCTTTCCATTGCAAGAGCCATGTTAAAGAATGCGCCGATTCTGATTTTAGATGAAGCAACAGCCTTTGCAGACCCGGATAATGAAGCAAAGGTGCAGGAAGCATTTTCCAGACTTTCTAAGGGCAAGACCGTGATTATGATTGCCCATCGTCTGTCCGCTATTGTAGATGCAGACCGTATTTGCGTTTTAAAAGATGGCAGCATTGCAGAAGAAGGAACCCATGAGACATTGCTTCAGAAAAATGGTATATATGCCCATATGTGGGAAGAGTATAACAAGTCGGTACAGTGGAAGGTAGGTGCGTAACATGAGCTGGAAAGAAAAATTACAACATAAATATGCACTTTCAGAGCAGGGTGCAAATAGCATGATAAAAGCATTCCTTTCTGCAACACTTTCAGATATTGTGCTGATGTTACCGGTAGGCTTGCTGTACTTCCTGGTGGAGGATTATCTGAATGATAACTTAAACGGCCGGGGCATGTTCTATCTGATTGGAAGCATTCTCTGCCTGCTTCTGATTGCAGTGACGACATATATCCAGTATAACTGCACTTTCCTTGCCACCTATGTGGAAAGCGGTGTACGAAGAATTACACTGGCAGAAAAGTTAAGAAAGATTCCTTTATCTTTCTTTGGAAAAAAGGATTTATCCGATTTAACCAGTACCATTATGGCGGACTGTGCCACCATGGAAACGGCATCCTCCCACTATATTCCGGAGCTTTTTGGAGCCTGCGTTTCCACAGCCATTATTGCTGTCAGCTTATTCTTCTTTGACTGGCGGATGGCACTGGCAGCATTATGGGTACTGCCGGTATCTTTCCTCATTGTACTGAGTGCCGGAAAATTTTTAAGATATCTTGGCAGAAAACAGATGAAGCTGAAAATGGCCTGTGCAGACGGTATTCAGGAATGCTTGGAGACTGTCCGGGATTTACGGGCAAATGATGCACAGGAAAATTATATGGCTGGACTTGAGAAGAAGATTAAAGCAGTAGAAAAACATGCAGTAGCAACAGAACTTGGAAATGCTGTCTTTGTATCCAGTGCCCAGATGATTTTAAAACTTGGAATTGCGACGGTAGCACTGGTTGGTGGAATTTTACTTTCCAATGGAAGTATTGATTTACTGACTTTCTTCATGTTTTTATTACTGGTATCAAGACTTTATGATCCAATGCAGATTTCACTGCAGAATCTTGCTGCCATAATCAGCGTGGATGTGCAGTGCGAACGGCTGGATGAAATTTTATCCCATCCGGTACAGAGTGGAAGTACCGAGATGAAATACGATGGATATGATATTGCATTTTCCCATGTGGGATTTTCCTATGACAGCCAGGAGAGTGTGCTGAAAGATGTTACATTTACTGCAAAGCAGGGCGAAGTCACCGCGTTAATCGGACCATCCGGCGGCGGAAAGACCACGGTCTCAAGGCTTGCCTCAAGATTCTGGGATATCGATAAGGGAACGATTACGGTAGGTGGCATGGACATTTCCAAGATTGATCCGGAGACTTTGATGTCCCTGTATTCAATTGTGTTCCAGGACGTAACATTGTTCAATAACACCATTATGGAAAATATCCGGATTGGTAAAAAGGACGCCACAGACGAAGAAGTTATTGT
>JBNMJI010000125.1:0-5891 GCA_050873725.1 Roseburia sp. | reverse complement strand
TATAAATACAATAATAAGATAAAAATAAAGTTGTCTAATAATCAGACAATAGCAAGAAAAAAACTGTTGCAAAGTATATTGCGCCGGGTGTAAACTTAGTTCAGAAAACAAAAGCACTTTAAAGCAGCAGAGTGCAGGTAACAAAGTAAGACAGAAAATGAAGAGAAAGCAGAAAGGGAACGATTATGACAGAACAGTGGAATGAAAGTACAGCAGTAACACAGGGTATGTATGATCCGAATTTTGAACATGATAACTGCGGTATCGGAGCTGTGGTAAACATCAAAGGTATCAAATCCCATGCGACGGTAGAAAATGCTTTAAAAATCGTAGAGAACTTAAAGCACAGAGCTGGTAAGGATGCAGAAGGAAAAACCGGTGACGGTGTTGGTATTCTGCTTCAGGTATCACACAAATTTTTCTCTAAAGTAGCAAAGGAATCAGGGATTGAACTTGGTGGAGAAAGGAATTACGGTATCGGAATGTTTTTCTTCCCACAGGATGAGCTGAAACGGAATCAGGCAAAGAAAATGTTTGAGGTTATCGTGGAAAAGGAAGGAATGAAATTCTTAGGATGGAGAAAAGTTCCGACTGACCCGGATAAACTTGGGCAGAAAGCAGTAGACTGTATGCCATATATCATGCAGGGATTTGTAAAACGTCCTGCTGAAGTGGCAAAGGGACTTGATTTTGACCGCCGGCTGTATGTGGCAAGACGAGTATTCGAGCAGTCTAATGATGATACCTATGTAGTATCCCTTTCCAGCCGTACTATTGTATATAAAGGAATGTTCTTAGTAGACCAGCTGCGTCAGTTCTTTGCAGACCTTCAGGATAAAGATTATGAATCTGCAATTGCAACCGTACACTCCAGATTCTCAACGAATACCAATCCAAGCTGGGAGAGAGCACATCCGAACCGTTTTATCGTACATAACGGAGAGATTAATACTATCAAGGGTAATGCAGATAAGATGCTTGCCCGTGAAGAGACCATGGAGTCCGAGGAACTGAAAGGAGAATTACAGAAAGTCCTTCCTGTTATTAACTCCGAGGGTTCCGACTCGGCAATGTTAGATAACACCTTGGAGTTCCTGGTAATGAGTGGAATGGATCTGCCGCTGGCAGTTATGATTATGATTCCTGAACCATGGGCGAATAACAATACCATGTCCCAGAAGAAGAAAGACTTCTATCAGTACTATGCGACCATGATGGAGCCTTGGGATGGACCGGCATCCATACTTTTTTCAGATGGAGATGTAATGGGAGCAGTACTTGACCGTAACGGACTTCGTCCATCCAGATATTATATTACCGATGATGACCAGCTGATTCTGTCCTCTGAAGTTGGTGTACTTGATATTGACCCGACCAAGATTGTAGCCAAAGAGAGGCTTCGTCCAGGTAAGATGCTTCTGGTAGATACCATTCAGGGAAGAGTCATCGATGATGATGAATTAAAAGAGTATTACGCAAGCAAACAGCCTTATGGTGAGTGGCTTGACAGAAATCTTATCAAACTGGAAGACTTAAAGATTCCAAACCAGCGTGTTCCGGAATATACCAAAGAAGAGCGTCAGAGAATGCAGAAAGCATTCGGCTATACTTATGAATCTCTTCGTGAAGCGATTCTTCCAATGGCATTAAATGGAGGAGAAGGAACTTCTGCAATGGGTATTGATACACCGCTTGCAGCACTTGCCGGAGACCATCAGCCACTGTTTAATTATTTTAAACAGTTATTTGCACAGGTAACCAACCCGCCAATTGATTCTATCCGTGAGAAGGTGGTTACATCCACTACTGTATATATTGGAGAAGATGGAAACCTGCTGGAAGAAAAGGCAATCAACTGTCAGGTATTGAAAGTGGATAACCCGATTCTTACCAACACAGATTTGATGAAAATTAAAAATATGAAAGTAGAAGGATTCAAAGTTGTTGTGCTTCCTACTACTTATTATAAGAATACAAGCCTTGAAAAAGCACTGGATCATCTGTTTGTAGAAGCAGACCGTGCATATCGTGACGGCGCCAATATCCTGATTCTTTCAGACCGTGGCATTGATGAGAACCATGTGGCAATTCCGTCTCTTCTGGCTGTATCCGGTCTGCAGCAGCATCTGGTAAAGACCAAGAAGAGAACAGCAGTAGCCATGATTCTGGAATCCGGTGAACCAAGAGAAGTACATCATTTTGCAACACTGCTTGGTTATGGAGCCTGCGCAATTAACCCATATCTGGCACAGGATACCGTAAAGCAGTTAGTAGACGAGCATATGTTAGACAAGGATTACTATGCAGCAATCCATGATTACAATCAGGCAATTATCAGTGGTATCGTAAAAATTGCTTCCAAAATGGGTATTTCAACCATCCAGTCCTATCAGGGTTCTAAGATTTTTGAGGCAATTGGTATTGGCTCCGCAGTAATTGATAAATATTTCACAAATACCGTAAGCCGTATCGGTGGAATTACACTGGAAGACATTGCAAAAGATGTAGATACTCTGCATTCTGCAGCCTATGATCCATTGGGATTAGAGACAGACCTTACTTTAGACAGCAAGGGACGTCACAAGATGAGAAGTGGAGCGGATGTTCACCTTTATAATCCGGCAACCATCCACCTTTTACAGGAATCAACCAAACGTGGAGATTACAACCTTTTCAAACAGTACACAGATCTTGTGAACAGCGAAGAGCGTGATGCAAATATTCGTGGACTGATGGATTTCAATTTCCCGAAAAAAGGTGTTCCAATTGAAGAAGTGGAAAGCGTAGATTCTATTGTAACAAGATTTAAAACAGGAGCGATGTCCTATGGTTCTATATCCAAGGAAGCCCATGAAACACTGGCAATTGCCATGAACCATTTACATGGTAAATCCAATACCGGTGAGGGTGGAGAAGATCCGGACCGTATCGCAAGTAAACATACAAGCTTAGACAGATGTTCTGCAATCAAGCAGGTAGCGTCCGGCCGTTTTGGTGTAACCAGCCGTTACTTAGTCAGTGCAGAAGAGATTCAGATTAAGATGGCACAGGGTGCAAAACCTGGTGAAGGTGGACACCTTCCTGGCAAGAAAGTATATCCTTGGATTGCAAAGACAAGACTTTCCACACCGGGTGTATCCTTGATTTCACCGCCACCTCATCATGATATCTACTCCATCGAGGATTTGGAGCAGTTAATTTACGATTTGAAGAATGCCAACCGTGATGCAAGAATTTCCGTAAAACTGGTATCAGAAGCAGGTGTGGGTACAGTCGCAGCCGGTGTTGCCAAAGCGGGCGCACAGGTGGTATTGATTTCCGGATATGACGGTGGTACCGGTGCAGCACCAAGCAGTTCTATCCATAATGCAGGACTTCCTTGGGAACTTGGACTTGCAGAGACACACCAGACTCTGATTATGAACGGACTTCGTAATAAGGTAAGAATCGAGACAGATGGTAAGCTGATGAGCGGCCGTGATGTAGCAATTGCTGCATTGCTTGGAGCAGAAGAGTACGGATTTGCAACTGCACCGCTGGTAACCATGGGATGCGTGATGATGCGTGTATGTAATCTGGATACCTGCCCTGCCGGAATCGCAACACAGAATCCGGAGCTTCGGAAACGTTTCGCGGGAAAACCGGAATATGTAGAAAACTTCATGCGGTTTATTGCAGAAGAATTAAGAGAAATCATGGCGAAGTTAGGCTGCCGTACCATTGATGAAATGGTAGGAAGAAGTGACTTTCTCCGGGTAAGAGAGGATTTGACAGACCGGGAAAAAGAAATCGACCTTTCCAAGATTTTGAATAACCCGTTTGCAGGACCAAAGGAGAAAGTTACATTTGATCCAAAACATGTATACGATTTCGAACTGGAGAAGACCAAGGACGAAACTGTACTGTTAAAACAGCTTTCTTCTGCACTGGATAAGAAACAGAAGAGAAGCATTGATGTAGAAGTAAGCAATACAGACCGTTCCTTTGGTACCATCTTTGGTTCCGAGATTACAAAGAAATATGACGATACTTTAGAGGAAGATACCTTTATCGTAAAATGTACCGGTGCCGGCGGACAGAGTTTTGGTGCATTCATTCCAAAGGGACTTACCTTAGAGCTGGTAGGAGATTCCAACGATTACTTCGGAAAAGGACTTTCCGGTGGAAAACTGGTTGTCTACGCTCCGGCGGGTGTGAAATATAAGAAGGATGAAAATATCATCATCGGTAACGTAGCACTTTACGGTGCAACCAGTGGTAAAGCATTTATCAGTGGTGTGGCAGGAGAACGTTTCTGTGTACGAAATTCCGGAGCTTCTGCAGTAGTAGAAGGTGTCGGTGACCATGGATGTGAATACATGACCGGTGGCCGTGTGGTTATCCTTGGTAAGACTGGTAAAAACTTTGCAGCCGGAATGAGCGGTGGTATTGCTTATGTATTAGATGAGGACAACGACCTTTATACCAGAATCAATAAGGAAATGGTATTCTCAGAAGAAGTCGGAAACAAATATGATGTTATGGAATTAAAAGATATGATTAAAGAACACGTAGCTTTGACCAATTCTGAAAAGGGAAAAGAAATCTTAGATAACTTCAGTGAGTATCTGCCGAAGTTCAAGAAAGTAATTCCATACGATTATAACCGTATGTTAATGGCAATTGTTCAGATGGAAGAAAAAGGATTGTCTTCCGAACAGGCACAGATTGAAGCATTTTATGCGAATACAAGAAATTAAGGAGGGGACGCAAAATGGGAAAACCAACAGGATTTATGGAATATGACAGAGAGAATGCAGCAGCGGTTGCACCAAAGGAGCGTATCAGGAACTTTAACGAGTTCCATACCCCTCTCTCAAAAGAGAAACAAAGAGTACAGGCAGCACGTTGTATGAACTGCGGCGTGCCGTTCTGCCAGGCTGGTATGAATATCATGGGAATGACCAGCGGATGTCCGCTGCATAATCTGGTACCGGAGTGGAATGACCTTTTGTATACCAATAACTGGGAGCAGGCATATAACCGTCTGACCAAGACCAACAACTTCCCGGAATTTACCTCAAGAGTATGTCCGGCACTTTGTGAAGCAGCTTGTACCTGTGGACACTGGGAAGACCCGGTAACCTGTAAGGCAAATGAGCATGGAATCATTGAAAATGCCTATGAAAAAGGATATGCTGCAGCAAAACCTCCAAGAGTCCGTACCGGAAAGAAGGTTGCAATCATCGGTTCCGGTCCTGCCGGACTTGCAGCAGCAGACCAGTTGAATAAAAGAGGACATTCCGTTACCGTATTTGAAAGAGATGACCGTGTCGGTGGACTTTTGATGTATGGAATCCCGAATATGAAGCTGGAAAAATGGGTTATTGACCGTAAGATTAATATAATGAAAGAAGAGGGTGTCGAGTTTATTACCAATGCCAATGTTGGAAAAGACATCAAGCCGGCAAAACTCTTAAAAGAATATGACCGTGTCATCTTAGCCTGTGGAGCAAAGAATCCAAGAGACATCAAAGCTCCGGGCAGAGATGCAGAAGGCATTTACTTTGCAGTAGATTTCTTAAAGGCAACCACCAAGAGTCTTTTAGATTCCGAGCTTAAAGATAACAAATATATTTCTGCCAAGGGAAAGAAAGTAGTTATCATCGGTGGTGGAGATACCGGAAATGACTGTGTCGGAACTTCTATCCGTCACGGTGCAGCCAGTGTCATCCAGCTTGAAATGATGCCAAAAGCACCGGATGAGCGTGCGGAGAACAACCCATGGCCGGAGTGGCCAAGAGTCTGCAAGACAGACTACGGTCAGGAAGAAGCAATTGCCATGTTCGGTTCCGACCCTCGTATTTACCAGACAACCGTAAAAGAGTTCTTAAAAGACAAGAACGGTAAGC
>JBNMJI010000124.1:0-5893 GCA_050873725.1 Roseburia sp. | reverse complement strand
CTATCGTACAGTCCCCTTCAGCCATGGAATGAATGGTAACCAAATCCAAAGTTGCATTCTGTCCCACACATTCTAAAAGTTCCTGTTTATGTTCTTCTAAATATGCTGCCTGTTTCGGTCCCGCTTTGATGGTAAATTCCTTCGGTCCGTCAATGGATTCCATTGCTCTCTTTACAAGATAAAGTACAATCTCATCCTTATCATGAAACTGCACATGGAAAACATGGGAAACTACATCTGTAATCGTATGTACCAGCTTTGGCTCCAGTTCCCGCATCTGTTCCAGATAGGAATCCTGCATCTGCTGTTCTCTTTTACCAATACTTTCTAACTTTGCATCATAGACAGCTGCACCTTCCTGCATGCCCTGTTCCAAGCCTTCTGCATGTCCCTGTTCCTGCGCTTTCTTGCGAAGTTCATCCGCTTCACTCCTGGCAGCTTTCCGAATCTCTTCCGCCTCAGCATTTGCCCTGTTCAAGATTTCTTCTGCTTTTTCTTTTGCCAGTGCTTCATAATCGATTGTTTCCACCTGAGGTGCTGTAATTCCTTCTACAAATTCACCCGGCTCCGCCTGTGGCTGTTCCGGTTCTCTTGCCTTTGCAAGCGCCCGGGACTGTTCCTCTAAAATGCGGTATGCCAGTGTATTGGAATTAATCACACGGCTCTCTGTCTCATTGGTGATAAAACGCTGTTTATATAAATTAGACAATAATCTCGTCACCTCCGCCACGGGAAATTACAATTTCTGCGGAGTCTTCCAGTTTACGAATAATACCAACAATCTTCTGCTGTGCTTCTTCTACATCCTTCATTCTTACCGGACCCATGAATTCCATATCTTCACGAATCATAGCAGCAAGACGCTTGGACAGGTTCTTAAAGATAACATTCTGAACCTCTTCGTTGGCACCCTTCAGTGCAACAGCGAGGTCATTGTTGTCCACATCACGCAGCACACGCTGGATTGCACGGTCGTCCAACAACAGAATGTCTTCGAACACAAACATCTTCTTGCGGATTTCGTCTGCAAGTTCCGGCTCTTCGATTTCCAGAGATTCCATAATATGTTTCTCTGTTCCACGGTCTACAGTATTCAAAATACCAACGATAGCATCTACACCACCCACGATTGTGTAATCCTGATTGAGCAGGGAAGAAAGCTTTCTCTCCAACACACGCTCTACCTCTTTGATTACATCCGGTGAAGTTCTGTCCATCTTGGCAATACGTTTTGCAACATCCGCCTGTTTTTCCGGTGTCAATGCTCCCAAAATCATCGCAGACTGTGCCGGTGACAGATAAGATAAAATCATGGCAATGGTCTGTGGATGCTCGTCCTGAATAAAGTTCAACACCTGGCTTGGATCTGTCTTTCGTACAAATTCGAACGGGCGAACCTGAAGGGATGCCGTCAGTTTGGTAATAACCTCCTGTGCCTTATCGCTTCCCAATGCCTTATCCAGAAGTTCTTTGGCATAACCAATACCACCTTCTGCAATGTACTGCTGTGCAAGGCAGACCTGATAGAATTCATTTAATACGCTTTCTTTGGTCTGTGGTGACACACTTCTGGTATTTGCGATTTCCAGTGTCAGTTCTTCTATTTCATCTTCTTTTAAATGTTTGAAAATACTGGCAGATTTCTCCGGTCCTAATGCTATCAGCAATATCGCCGCTTTCTGAACGCCATTATATTCTTCTGTTCCCATTTATTCCCACTCCTCATTCAGCCAGTTACGAAGTAATGACGCAACAGCCTCCGGATTTTCATCTACGAATTTTTCAATCAGAACACGAATCTCTGACTTCTCATTATATCCAATATCTTCCAAGTCTTCCTGCTCTGCCTGTTTGGTTGTCTCAAGCAATGATTCTACAGAAAGTTCCGGTTCGATTTCGGTTTCCTGCTCTTTTCTGGTGCTGCGGAATACCACATATCCTAACAGTGCAAAAATAAGAACTGCAAGGATAATCTGAAGATAATCCTGGAAACCTCTGCCACTGCTCTTAGAATATTCAAACATTGGAATATCATAGCTGACAATTGAGATATTGGAAGTCGGAATACCGGTAGCATTGGATACCATCGTATAAAGGTCCTGATCTACGGTTCCCTTCACACGGTTGTTATTCTGTGTTACAAATTCATCAAAAGTCATATTATCCAATGTACCATCTGCTTTTAAGGTATCCTCATTATAAGTTACATAACGGGCTACTGTTACAGAAATGGATGACTGGTCATATTCTATATCTCCTACAGAGCCAATAGTCTGGGTATTCTTTTCATCCAGTGCACGGTCAATAGAGTCATCTGTAATAGAGCTCTCTGACACACTTCCATCCGGGAGTACATATGTGGTTCCATCTCCATTGGAATCAGTTCCCGGTGTTCCGGATGTACCGCCGGTTGAATCCGACTGGTAACGATCCTCATGGGTAATCAGTCCCTCATCCCGGTCTCCCTGTGCAGAATAATTTGTCTCATTGGTCGTAACCTGATCAAAATTCAGTTTTAAATTTAATCCTACATCAATCGTATCATAAAGGTCTGTTCCCTTAATTACATCTGTAACAGCCTTCTTCACCTGTGTTTCTTTCTTCGTCTGATAACTGAGCTGTGTGCTGGCAGTTCCAATTGCTGTACTCTCTTCTCCACCCGCAAATAAAAGGTTGGAATTAGAGTCAATAATTGTAATATTATCCGTTGAAGAATTACCAATCTCAGTTGCAATATATCTTGCCAGAGATGCTGCCTGGTCTTCTGACATCTCTCCGTTCAAATCCAGCTTAACACTGGCGTAGGACTCCTGATTTCTTGTAACCAGAGTTCCATCATCTTCCGGAATATTTAAGTTAACATCTGCTGACTTAATCAGATCCATATTTTCCAGTTCTTTTGCAAATTTATCTTCCAAAAAAACCTGATACCGTTTACTCTTATCGGCTTCCGTTGTGCTGATACTGCCGCTTAATGCATCATCAATGGTAAATCCATTGGTTGGAATGCTGTTTGAGCCAAGCAAAATATTCGCATCTGCCTGATTCTTTGCATTTACCGAAAAAGTCATTCCATCAGAAGAAACTTCATAATCTATGCTGTTTCCATCCAAAAGGTCTTTTACGGACGATGCCTGTGTTGCATCCTCACAGGTTATCAGCTGAACCATCGTAGGTTTCGTCATCACGACAGCCAGTATCACCAATGCAAGAATTACTACAGCTGTAATACTGATAAGAAGTGTCTTCTGTTTTGTTGTAAACTTCAGCCACCACTCTTTTATTTTTTCTAATATTGCTTTCAATCTGTCTGGCATAATCTACTCATCCTACCTATACTAAATCTGCATGTTCATAATCTCTTTGTAAGCATCCATCACTTTATCTCTTACTGCAACTGTATAGGATAATGCAATGTTTGCCTTTTCCTGTGCCACAAGCAATTCATGGGTATTGGTTGATTCTCCCAATGCGAATTTAATTTCCTCTTCCTCTGCATTGTTCTGATAGTTGTTCGTTTCCTTCACCATGTTCATTGCCGTTGCAAGAATATTGTCAAAGCTTTCCGCACTGTTTGACTGCTGTGTTGCAGCTGTATTCTGTGTATTAAAAATATCTGAAGAAACTCCTGTTAATACATTAACATTCATCGTTTATCGCACCTTTCCAAATATCTTTTATGATTTACCAATCTGTAATCCTGCCTGTGCAATCTGTTTGCTTGCATCAAAAGCTGTTACGTTTGCCTCATATGCCCTGCTGGCATCGATGAGGTTTGTCATTTCTGTTACTATATTCACATTTGGATATGACACATAACCATTTGCATCTGCATCTGGATTAGAAGGGTCATATTCCATAGTAAAATCAGTAGAATAATCTTCTGTTACCGAAGAAACCTTTACACCATTTCCCACATAACCTTCACGGGAATCAGAAAGTACCTTACTGAACGGAGTTACGCCCTTTTCCGAAAAAGTTACAATTTTTCTACGATAAGGTGTTCCATTCTCGGTGCTGGTTGTATTTACATTTGCCACGTTCTCGGAAATAGTATCCATACGAAAACGCTGTGCCGTCATACCGGACGCACTGATATCAAACGACTGAAATAATGCCATTCTTTATTCCTCCCACTCAATCTTATTTAATAACGGTCTTATACCGTGAAATCTCCTGACTGATACTGTTGGTCAATCCAAGATAACGGATTGTTTCTGATGCAAGCTCTACATTCTCCTGCTCCGGATCAACATTATTGCCATCCAGACGGTAAGAATAAGAAGCATTGTCGATATATGTCTTTGCATTCAGATGATCCATATGAAGATTTGCCACCTTGTCATCCAGTGAAACATATTTGCTTTTGCCCAGTTCGGATTCCAATGTACTTTCGAAATCCAAATCCCGGCGTTTATATCCAGGTGTGTCAGCATTTGCAATATTATTTGATATTAACTGTTCTCTTTCCCAGCTTGCACTTGCGGCCTTATTCAATACATTCATATAGTCAAACGCATTTGAACTTATCATACTGCACCTCCATAGTTATCCATATTGTTATCGCATCATATTTTATTATAAAGAATCCTGTCAAAAACACAAGTATTTTTTTCTTATTTTTACATTATATTGTGTTTTTTCCAATTGGCTACACAATATAAAAGGGATTTACAGCTTTTCTCTACTATAAATCCCTTTATCCGACGCACCATCCATGTGCCCTGTTTTTATATTTTTATTTATTTTTTCTAATTTTTGCAGCTAATCTGCTTTACGAATCTTAGCAAGTTCATCAAATACCACATCATTTACAACCTTGATATAGGTTCCCTTCATTCCGGATGAACGGGATTCAATAACTCCTGCACTTTCAAACTTACGCAATGCATTTACAATAACCGAACGTGTAATTCCCACACGGTCTGCAATCTTGCTGGCTACAAGAATACCTTCTGTTCCGTTTAACTCATCAAAAATATGAGTAATTGCTTCTAACTCTGAAAAAGAAAGTGTGCTGATTGCTGAACGTACAATCTGTACTTTTCTGGTTTCTTCCGCATTCTCTTCATTCACAGAACGCATCATTTCCAGTCCGACAACCGTTGTTCCATACTCACTGAGAATAATATCGTCGATGTCATACTGGTTATCATAACGGTATACAAACAGTGTTCCTAACCGCTCACCAGCAATATCAATCGGTGTAATGATTGCAGAATATTTTTTAATATCCGATTCAAATCCTAATGTTTCCAGATTGACATTTTCTTTTGTAGAAAGAATTCCAAGCAGTCTTTCATTCAGCATAGAATCAATAAATCCGCCCACTTCATCAACAATCAGTTCATGAATCTCATCAATTCCACGGCACTGGCTACTTCCAAGTACTTTTCCTTTTTTGCTGATAACAAGGATATTGGAATCCAATATTTCTGTCAGAACCTCGCAGATATCATTGAATACAACCTTTGACGAATTATTATTGTGCAAAAGCTTATTTATTTTTCTTGTTTTATCCAATAGCTGAACGCTCATAATTTTATCCTCCCACGCTATATTCAGAATAACTAGACTGTTTAATATTTTATCATGTTTATTCTGATAATTCAAGGATTTGAATTGTACTTTTAATTCTTTTCATCCTTTTTTGGTTTTTCCTCCGAAAAGCCACACTGTTCATTGGCGCAGGCAAGCTTATTGCCCTTTTCTACCATATAACTTCCGCACTTCGGACATTTCTCAGATGATGGCTTTGCCCATGACATGAAATCACATTCCGGATTATTCTCACATCCGTAATATCTTCTGCCCTTCTTGGTTTTACGCAGTACAATATCCTTACCGCATTTCGGACAGGCAACACCAATCTTCTCAAAATACGGTTTGGTAT
>JBNMJI010000123.1:0-5902 GCA_050873725.1 Roseburia sp. | reverse complement strand
GGTGCAATGGATGCAGTTGTTCCTTCGGAGGTGACGTTAGCACCGAAAGAGCGTAACATCAGTTCTGTGTGGTTGCGGGAGAGTACCGGTTCCGTTACTCTGGTAATTCCGTCGGCATATAAGCCTGCTAAAAGAATACAGGATTTTACCTGGGCAGATGCAACCTTTGAAGTATAATCAATAGCATGTAATTCATGTCCGGTTATTTTTAATGGAACACAGTTGTTGCCCTTTAAGCTTTCGATGTCTGCCTGCATGAGACCAAGCGGCTCCATGATACGCTTCATGGGACGGGTGCGGAGAGAATCGTCCCCATCTAACTGGCTGACAAACGGATTACCGGCTAAGATACCGGAAATCAGACGGGTAGTAGTTCCGCTGTTTCCTGCATCTAAGATATGCTGTGGCTCCTTTAAACCATGTAATCCTTTTCCATGGACAAGGACACGGCTTTTCTCCCGTTCAATTTCAATGCCCATTTCCCGAAAGCAGGAAATCGTAGAAAGGCAGTCGGCACCCTCTAAGAAATTGGTAATTTCGGTTGTGCCGTTGGAAAGAGAACCAAACATAATTGCACGATGGGAAATGGATTTATCTCCTGGAATATTTATTTCTCCATGCAAGGCATGTGCTTTTTTTATCTGCATAATAAAATCCTTTCTGGATGTATCTTGAATTCTTCTGAAAATCTATCAAAAGCTTATCGCTCATAAACCGTATAATGATATTTGCGAAGCAGTGCAATGGCGCAGGTAAGGGCTTCTTCTTCATATAATTCAATACGAAGTACACCATTTTCAAATTCACGGTTATGGATAATTCCAATATTCTTGATGCTGATATTGTTGCTGGCAAGAATTGTTGCAATGGTTGCAATTCCACCGGCTTCATCAATCAGATCACAATAACATTCAAAGACTTTGCGCAATGGTCCGGAAGAAGTAATGGTGATAGAATCCCGGTAATCTTTGGCATGAGAGAAGAAATCATAGATTTCATTTTCTTTTCTTTCTGAAATCAGACTACGCATGGAATTTAATTCTTCTGTATAGCGGTCAATGAGTGTTAAAATCTGCTCCCGGTTTGAGGCGCAGATATGCTGCCACATCACAGGAGAAGAGGATGCAATTCTTGTAATATCTTTAAATCCGCCTGCTGCAATCGTCTTCATCGTCTCATTTTCATCATCGGTTTCACGAATCAGATTCACAAGACTTGCTGCAATAATATGCGGCAGATGACTGATGGAAGCAGTTGCATGGTCATGGGTTTTCGCATCCATAATCATTGGAACAGAGCCTAAGGATGCAATATAATCCCGGAACGCATGAAGTACTGCAGTATCTGTCTTGGCAGTAGGAGTTAAAATATAATAAGCATTTTCTAATAAATATGCGGTTGCAGCCTGATAGCCGGTCTTTTCAGAACCTGCCATCGGATGTCCGCCGATAAAATAGGATTCTAAATCAAGGGCGGTAATACTTTCGTGAATATCCCCCTTGACACTTCCTACATCAGAAAGAATACAGCCCTTTTTCAAAAAGGGCTTTAATTCTTTTATGTATTCAATATTTTTCTGTACCGGACAGCAGAGAAAGATAATGTCACAGTCGGAAAAATCTTTCATGGCAAGCAGCGTATCGTTGGAAATAGTATGATCCTCAAAAGCTGCAGTTATGGTAGAAAGATGACCGGATGTGGCAATCAGTTCTGTTTCCGGGTAGATACGTTTTATGGTCTTAGCCAGCGAACCGCCGATAAGACCAAGACCAATAAAACCGATTTTCTTAAAGTCCATGTTACATTAAGCTCCTTCCACTTAAGGAAATGTATGGTTTGATGTGTTCCATAACAGAATCGAACTGTTCGAAGTTCAGAGACTGCGGACCATCGGAAAGTGCATGTGCAGGGTCGTTATGTACTTCAATCATCAGACCGTCGGCACCGCAGGCAATACCGGCTTTGGCAAGTGGCTCAACGAAAGAGCGGACACCGGTTGCATGGCTTGGGTCAACGATAACCGGAAGATGGGTACGTTCCTTTAAAACACATACCGCACTTAAATCCAGGGTGTTTCTGGTGGAAGTCTCAAAGGTACGGATACCACGTTCACATAATGCAACGTTTGGACTTCCGGAAGAGATAATATATTCTGCTGCATTCAACCATTCATCAATCGTAGCAGAAAGGCCTCTCTTTAATAAGACCGGAAGACCGGTACGGCCAACTTCTTTTAATAATTCGAAGTTCTGCATATTTCTTGCACCGACCTGAAGCATGCTGACATATTTTACAGCAGATTCCACAGCATGTGCGCTGGTTACTTCGCAAATGGTTGCAAGACCTGTTTCGTCAGAAGCAGTCTTCATGTATTTTAAACCTTCTTCCTCAAGACCCTGGAAAGAGTATGGGGAAGTACGAGGCTTATAAGCACCACCACGAAGAATGGTTGCTCCGGCTTTCTTGACTGCATGGGCAATGCAAAGAAGCTGTTCTTCTGTTTCAACCGCACAAGGACCTGCCATAATTGTCATGGTATCAGGACCGATTACGGTATCCTTAACCTTGAAGCTGGTTGGCTGCGGGTGGAACTTCTTATTGGCAAGCTTGTAGCTTTCAGTAATCGGAACTACCTTTTCTACAGCGGAGCTTGCTTCGATACGCTGAATGTCTAATTTGGTTTTATCACCGACAACTCCGATGATTGTAACTTCTTCACCATGTGAAAGATGTGTTTTTAAGCCTTCTTTTTCCACTGCATCTACAATTTTATCTACATCCTGTGGAAGAGCGGATGGTTTCATAACAATAATCATAATCTGTAATCCTCGCTTAAAAAATGTCACCTGACCGGACTATTATAATATGAGAAGAAACGGAATGCAACCGCATCTCTCCGGTGGTGCATGTATACTATAACGGAATCCAAACATAATGTCAATACTTTAAAGCGTTGAAGTTTAACGTGCGAAAATATAAAAATCTACAATAAAATTATCAAAAATAGTGCAAAATGTTTACTGCGTATTTACAATTCATTCATAAATATTGTGTATAATACATAATATAGTTGAAGAAAATGAACGGATTTAGTAAAATATATACATAATTCTATAGTACAGGAGGAAAGGCGTATGGAAGTATTTACAACGGACAGAATCAGAAACGTCGTGCTTTTAGGACATGGTGGAGCGGGAAAGACCAGTCTGGTGGAAGCGATGGCATATTTATCCGGTATGACAACCCGTATGGGAAGGATTTCGGATGGAAATACTATCAGTGATTTTGATAAAGAAGAAGTAAAAAGACAGTTTTCCATTCATACTTCGGTTGTTCCGATTATCTGGGATAATACCAAGATTAATTTCTTGGATACACCTGGATATTTCGACTTTGTCGGTGAAGTGGAAGAAGCAGTCAGTGCCGCAGATGCAGCAATTATCGTAGTATCCGGCAAGAACGGAATTGAAGTCGGTACAAAGAAAGCCTGGGATATCTGCGAGAAATACAATCTTCCGAGAATGATATTTGTTACAGAGATGGATATTGATAATGCAAGCTTCCGGCAGGTAGTAGAAGATTTACAGCAGTTATATGGCAAGCGGATTGCTCCATTCCATCTGCCGATTCGTGAAAATGAAAAATTTGTAGGTTATATCAATGTGGTTCGTAAGAGTGCCCAGAGATGGAATGATAAGGGTGAGGTAGTGGAATGTGAGATTCCGGAATACAGCCAGAATAACCTCGGAATCTGTACGGATGTCCTGATGGAAGCAGTGGCAGAAACCAGTGAAGAATTTATGGAACGGTATTTTAATGGTGATGAATTCTCAGAAAACGAAATCCGTCAGGCACTGCGTGTCAATGTGGCGGATGCCAGCATGGTTCCGGTTTCCATGGGGTCCAGCATTCTTGCACAGGGTATGTATACACTATTAGATGACATCGTAAAATACTTCCCTAGCCCGGATAAACGTTCCTGCACAGGAATTAACGCAAAGAGCAATAAAGTATATTCCGCAGATTATGATTTTTCAAAACCAAAATCAGCATATATTTTCAAAACAATTGTGGATCCGTTTATCGGAAAATATTCTCTGATAAAAGTAAATTCCGGCGTGTTAAAAACCGATGATTTACTCTTTAATCACCACCGGGATACGGAAGGCAAGATTGGAAAGCTCTATGTAATGTGTGGAAGCAAACCACAGGAAGTACCGGAGCTTCATGCAGGAGATATCGGAGCATTAGCAAAGCTTTCCGGAGCTATGACAACCGATTCCCTTTCTACAAGAGCCAATCCGATACTTTTTATCCGAACAAGCATTTCTGAGCCGTATACCGGCATGCGGTATAAAGCAAAAAATAAGGGAGATGAAGATAAAATTTCTCAGGTACTGCAGAAAATCATGCAGGAGGACTTAACCATTAAGACAGTGAATGACAGTGCCAACCATCAGACGCTTATTTATGGTATCGGAGAACAGCAGCTGGAGGTTCTGGTAGAAACCTTAAAGAATAAGTATAAAGTTGAGATTGAACTGAGCCGTCCGAAGGTTGCATTCCGTGAAACAATCCGTGGAACATCTGATGTGGAATATAAATATAAGAAACAGTCCGGCGGACATGGACAGTATGGACATGTAAAGATGCGTTTTTCACCATCGGGTAATCTTGAAGAAGCTTATGAATTCTCACAGGAAGTGGTTGGCGGAGCTGTTCCGAAGAACTTCTTCCCGGCAGTAGAAAAAGGACTTCAGGAAGGTGTGCAGAAAGGACCATTGGCAGCATATCCTGTACTTGGTATCAAGGCAGTGCTTTATGACGGTTCCTATCATGCAGTAGATTCTTCGGAAATGGCATTTAAAGTTGCTGCAAGAGAAGCTTTAAAGAAAGGAATCTTAGAAGCAAAGCCGGTGCTTTTAGAGCCGATTGCCAGCCTTAAGATTACATTACCGGATGCTTATACCGGAGACGTAATGGGAGACTTAAACAAGAAGCGCGCAAGAGTCCTTGGCATGACACCGGATAACAAAGGAAATACCGAGATTTTGGCGGATATCCCTTATATCGAATTATATGGCTATGGCACAAGACTTCGTTCCATGACTCAGGGAAGCGGAGATTTCTCCTATCAGTTTGCAAGATACGAACAGGCACCGGAGGAAGTGGCGAAGGTACAGATGGAAGAACGGGCGTCAAAGCTTGTTTCGGAAGATGATAAATAACATAATGAAAAAAATATCTGTTAAAACAAACAGATGACGAAAGAGAGGTGATGGTGACATGGGAAAGAAAAGAACATTTTTTGCAATTGTTTTGATTATTGCGTTGTTTTTCGATAATTCGCAGTTCTCAGAAGCAAAAGCACTTCGTTCTCTGCCAATCACCACCTCTCTTTATTACAGCATGGAAACAGAAGATGCAAATGTATTAAAAGAAGATTATGATATCACCTATTACTTAAATGGCGGAATTCCTTCTTCTGATTTAACTTACAATTATATTATAGAAGAGCTTCCGCTGACTCTTGATATACCGGAAAAACCTGGATACAATTTCGCAGGCTGGTATACCGAGAGCAGTTACCAGAATAAGATTACGGAGATAAACATTGATAATTTCGGTGATTTGTCCTTGTATGCAAAATGGACCAAGAAGATTGATGCTGCTTACAGCGTGGAAATGTATCCTTATTCCACAGCATCACAGGTAAGCGGTAACGACCGGATGTTAAAGGACTGTGGATTCAGCTTTGCCTATGATGTAAATATTCCGGGAATGCCATCCACCAGAGAACAGGATTATGCACAGAATATGACTTCCACGGACAACCAGTGTCCGCAAGGCATCTGTATTACGGAAGATTATTATATGATTACAGCATATAATACGGATGAAT
>JBNMJI010000122.1:0-5950 GCA_050873725.1 Roseburia sp. | reverse complement strand
CACCGGTTCAGACCGGACTTATGAATAAGGAAGAGGCATCCAGACGTGCAGACGAGCTTTTGATGAGAGTTGGCCTTTCTGATAAGGCGGATACCTATCCGGCAATGCTTTCCGGTGGTCAGAAACAGCGTATTGCAATTGCAAGAGCACTGGCAATGAATCCGGATGTTATGTTATTTGACGAGCCGACTTCCGCACTGGACCCGGAAATGGTAGGGGAAGTTCTTGAAATCATGAAAGAACTGGCACAGGACGGCATGACCATGGTAGTGGTAACACACGAGATGGGATTTGCAAGAGAAGTAGCAAGCCGTGTTATGTTTATCAATGAAGGACAGATTCAGGAAGAGAATACACCGGCAGAATTCTTTGCTAATCCACAGAATCCGCGTCTTTGCGACTTCCTTTCCAAAGTATTGTAGGGAAAGACCGGATAAATTGGAAAAATTAGTTGATAAAAAGTTTTCATAAACTATTGCAATCAGAAAAGGAATAGTCTATGATATAACCGTTATATGACTGACGGATAAGTGGAAAAACCACATGAAGTATAACGAAAACGAGCCGACCGTCTGGGCGATGAACCTGGAGGACTGGCTCGTTTTCTTTTGTGTATGTTATTTTGAACATCAAAAGATATTGACAAAAAAATAACAGTCAGTATATACTAACTACAGTTTAACAAGACTAATTCAAACTAATGAATAGAAAGTCTGTTGACAGTAAATTTAGTAACCATTCAGTGTTCATACTGAATACATTTTTTTAGGAGGATATCGTAATGATCGAAATGAAAGAGTGGGATGGATTCGAAGGACGTCTCTGGAAAGAAGAAATCAATGTTCGTCAGTTCATTCAGGACAACTACACTCCATATGATGGAGATGAGAGCTTTTTAGCTGAGCCGACAGATGCAACCAACAAGCTGTGGGGCGCACTTCAGAAATTACAGAAAGAAGAGCGTGCCAAAGGCGGAGTTCTTGATATGGAGACAGAGGTTGTAACAGGAATTACAGCTTATGGTCCTGGATATATCGATGAAAGCTTAAAAGATTTAGAGCAGGTAGTTGGTCTTCAGACTGACAAACCATTAAAGAGAGCTTTCATGCCATATGGTGGAATCAAGATGGCTGTTCAGGCATGTGAGACCTACGGCTATGAAGTAAGTGATAAATTAAAAGAAATCTTCACCAAATATCATAAGACACACAATACAGCAGTATTTGATGCTTATACACCGGAAATGATGAAGGTTCGTCATGCTAAGATTTTAACAGGTCTTCCGGATACATACGGACGTGGACGTATCGTAGGTGATTACCGTCGTGTAGCTTTATACGGACTGGATTACCTGATTGCAGAGAAGAAGAAAGACAAAGCAAACTGCGGATGCGGACAGATGACAGATGATGTAATCCGTTTAAGAGAAGAAATCGCAGAGCAGATTAAATGTCTGGAAGATATGAAGAAGCTGGCTGAGATTTACGGATATGACATTTCAAGACCTGCAACCAATGCAAAAGAGGCTGTTCAGTGGTTATACTTCGGATACCTTGCAGCAATCAAGACACAGAACGGTGCAGCAATGTCAGTAGGACGTGTTTCTACTTTCCTTGATATTTATATTAAGAGAGATATGGATAGGGGAATTCTTACCGAGCAGCAGGCTCAGGAGCTGATTGACCATTTCACAATGAAACTTCGTATGGTTAAATTTGCACGTATTCCTTCTTACAACCAGTTATTCTCCGGTGACCCTGTATGGGCAACCCTTGATGTAGCAGGAACAGGTGTAGACGGACGTTCCATGGTAACCAAGACAGACTTCCGTTTCCTTCATACCTTAGAAAATATGGGACCGGCACCGGAACCAAACCTTACTGTATTCTATTCATCCAGACTGCCACAGACTTTCCGTGATTATGCAGCACGTATCTCTATTGAAACAAGTTCTATCCAGTATGAGAACGATGATGCAATGAAACCGGTATGGGGCGATGATTACGCAATCTGCTGTTGTGTATCTGCTACACAGACTGGTAAAGAGATGCAGTTCTTCGGTGCTCGTGCAAACCTTGCAAAATGTCTGCTTTACGCAATCAACGGTGGTGTTGATGAGAAATCAGGCGAGCAGGTAGGACCAAACTACGCACCAATTACATCCGAATATCTTGACTATGATGAAGTAATGGCAAAATATGACAAGATGATGGACTGGTTAGTAGACATCTATGTAAATACACTGAACCTGATTCAGTATATGCATGATAAATATTACTATGAAGCAGCAGAGCTTTCTCTGATGGATACTGACTTAAAGAGAACCTTTGCAACCGGTATTGCAGGATTTTCACATGTTATCGATTCTCTTTCTGCAATCAAATATGCAAAAGTAAAAGTTGTACGTGATGAGAACGGTCTTGCAAAAGACTTCGAAATCGAAGGAGACTTCCCGAAATATGGAAATGATGATGACCGTGCCGATGAAATCGGAGTATGGCTGCTTAAGACTTTCATGGATAAATTAAAGAAACATCATACTTACCGTGATTCTGAGCCTACAACTTCTATCCTTACCATTACTTCTAACGTAGTATATGGTAAAGCAACCGGAGCTATGCCAGATGGACGTAAAGCCGGCGAACCACTTTCACCGGGAGCTAACCCATCTTACGGTGCAGAGCAGAACGGACTTTTAGCTTCTCTGAACTCTCTGACCAAGCTTCCATATGAGTGGGCATTAGACGGTATTTCCAATACACAGACCATCAATCCGGGCGCACTTGGAAACAACGAGCAGGAAAGAATCGATAACCTTGTAAATGTAATGGACGGATACTTTGACCAGGGTGCACATCATCTGAATGTCAATGTATTTGGTAAAGAAAAACTTATCGATGCAATGGAGCATCCGGAGAAAGAAGAGTACGCAAACTTCACTATCCGTGTATCCGGTTATGCAGTTAAGTTCATCGACCTGACAAAAGAGCAGCAGCTTGATGTTATTGCCCGTACCTGTCATGAGCGTATGTAATTTAAGACAGTAATCGAACTGCGGGGGCATGGAATTTTTCTGCGACTCGCGTAAAGCAAAATGTGCAGGCTTAACGAAAAAAGCCTGCACATTTTTATCATAGGTTGTTAAACATCCGTAAGTATTTTGGTGTATAGGAGGCAATATGAGTGAAATAACAGGACGCATCCATTCCGTAGAAAGCTTTGGTTCGGCAGACGGACCGGGCGTAAGATATATTGTATTTTTAAAAGGCTGTAATATGAGATGTCAGTACTGCCATAACCCGGATACCTGGGCGAAAGATGGAGGAGAACTGATGACACCGGAAGAAGTGTTAAAAAAAGCACTTCGCTATAAAACATATTGGAAAGAAAAGGGTGGAATCACCGTAAGTGGTGGAGAAGCTCTTTTACAGATAGATTTCGTAACAGAACTGTTCCGGCTGGCAAAAGAAAAAGGGGTAAATACTTGTCTCGATACTTCCGGCAATCCGTTTACCATGGAAGAACCCTTTAAAAGTAAATTTGATGAGCTGATGAAATATACCGACCTCTTTATGTTAGACATTAAGCATATGGATGATGCGGCACATCGGAAACTCACCGGACAGACCAATCAGAATATTTTGAAAATGGCAGCTTATTTATCCGACCATGGCAAAGCAATGTGGATTCGTCATGTGCTGGTGCCGGGCATTACCACAGAAGAGGACGAGCTTCACCAATTAAGGAGTTTTTTAGATACCCTTAAGACGGTAGAGCGTGTGGAAGTGCTGCCATATCATACCTTAGGCGTCTTTAAATGGAAGGAGCTTGGAATCCCATACCAGTTAGAAGATGTAGATCCGCCTACAAAGGAGCAGGTAGACCGGGCAAAAGAGATTCTTGGGGCACTGTAAAGGATATAAGAAAATAGATAAGGAAAGAGAAACAGCATTGCAGAAAAAACGCAATGCTGTTTTTTAGATTCTTACGATAATGCGGGTCAGATATTCACTCCGTTTATCGGTCATGGTAGCGTTAATCAGCTCCTCTTCATAGAATTTTCCGTCGGATGAAGTAATCTGATGCTGCTTCATATAGCTGCGCAGCCTTTCATAGGCAAGAGAAATATCATCCCAGTCTCCCAGGTGATAGGCGGCGAGACATTTAGAAGCCGGAAGAATCCGGTAGGGCATTTTCTTTGGCGGGGTCTGCATGGCAAGGCATACTTCGTGATAAAGATTGTGGGCACCCCGGGCAAGGTCATGTTCGGTCTGGATATAGAGTACCGTAAAACCGGTAGTTTCCTTACTTTCATAATAGGAGTTAAGAAGCTCACTGACTTTTACGGAGATAGTCTTATCATCGGAAGAACTGATGGGGTGGGCTGCAATATAAAATCTTGGCAGAGAGATTTCTTCAATGACATCCGGTTTTGTAGTAAGACTTGTTTCAATTCGTTTCTGCTGTCTTTGAATCCACTTCTGCTTTTCCTTTAATGCACGGATCTGCTGCTCGATGACAGCATTTTCCTTCGTAAGAAGTGTGGCATAATTTTCCGGGCTTCGGTGCTCCATGTATTCTTTAATTTCCGGCAGGGGCATGCCAAGTTCCCGTAGCGTGATAATGGCATCTAACACATCCATCTGGCGGACTGTGTAGTAGCGGTAGTCATTTTCCCCTCTTGCCTCTGGCGAGAAAATACCAAGCTGGTCGTAGTGGAATAGTGTATTCTTTGTAGTACCCATCATCCGGGCAATTTCTCCTGTGGTCAGATATTCATTTCTACTCATTCAAAAAATCTCCTTGACTATATGGTTACCGTATAGTTTATGATAGCAAATAGTGATTCATAAGACAAGGAGGTTATTATGTCGAATTCGTTAAATCAGAACTTTAAAACATTATCCTTATTGAAATTTGCATTGCCATCTATGATTATGATGGTATTTATGTCATTGTATACAATTATAGATGGAATCTTTGTGTCGAGACTGGTAGGAGAAAGTGCTCTTTCTGCTGTCAATATTGTATGGCCGGTTATTTGTATTCTTATTGCAATCGGTGTCATGTTAGCAACCGGTGGAAGTGCAGTGGTAGCAAGAAAAATGGGTGAGGGCGATGAAAAGGGAGCCTGCGAGAACTTTACTTTTCTTGCGGTGGTAGGAGTTGCCATCAGTCTTGTGTTACTGGTTATTGTGTTACTTTTTTATAAACCGATTGTATATGCATTAGGAGCAGATGAATCTTTATTTGAAAATGGCAGAATTTATCTTATTTATATGATGTATTTCGGACCATGCTGCATTTTGCAGAGTTTATTTCAGTGTTTCTTTGTGACTGCAGGAAAACCTGCATATGGCCTGGGACTAATTATTGCCGGTGGTGTAGCCAATGCTATCTTAGATTATGTGTTTATGGGACCGATGCAGATGGGAATCGCCGGAGCAGCCATTGCAACAGGAATCGGACAGATGATTCCTGCGGTAGTAGGAGTCATCTATTTCCTTGTGAAAAGAAAGGGGCTTCATTTTACCAGATTCCATTGGGATGGAAAAGCGTTGTGGCAATCCTGCACGAACGGTTCTTCCGAGATGGTAACAAATCTTTCCAATGCGGTCATTACGTATCTTTTTAATATTATTTTAATGCGTATGGTAGGGGCAGATGGTGTAGCTGCAATTACAATTATTTTATACGGACAGTTTTTATTCAATGCGCTGTATCTTGGATTTTCCATGGGTGTGGCACCCATTATCAGCTTCCAGTACGGAGCGAAAAACAGTGAAAAATTAAGTAACGTTTATCGTATCAGTAACCGGTTTGTAAAAATATCCTCCGGCTTTATGGCAGTGGCATCCATTCTTCTGGCAAAGCCGATTACAGCGGTATTTGTCTCAGAAAGCAGCAATACTTTTGCAATGACGGTTACAGGATTTGCACTGTTTGGCAT
>JBNMJI010000121.1:0-5964 GCA_050873725.1 Roseburia sp. | reverse complement strand
TGCTGTACGATCTTTTAATGCATCATAGAATTTATTTGCAGCTGTAACATAATCATTTTTGTATTTACCACTAAATTCATCTTTACAGTTTTCATTAATCCCGGTTATTTTATTATTAAACAGAAAGAAAGAGACCGGAGCAGAGAACCGGATAAAAGAGGATAAAAAGACTTTATGGACGGGTGGAATTGCCTGTGGTGTAATTCTTTGCATTGCATCCAATCTGCAGCAGTTTGGCATTATGGAAGCA
Organism: Roseburia sp.; assembly: GCA_050873725.1. Lineage (GTDB taxonomy): Bacteria > Bacillota > Clostridia > Lachnospirales > Lachnospiraceae > Roseburia_C. The sequence goes on along the minus strand of JBNMJI010000121.1, from coordinate 5,714 downwards.
AGTGTTGGCAAATCCGGCTTTTTTACGGCACTTTATATTGTGATGATTCCGGTTATTGGAATTTTTATCGGAAAACGTCCGGGAATAAAGCTGTGGTTTTGCGTAGCACTGGCAGTTGTGGGAATGTATCTGCTCTGCATGAAGGACGGCAGTTTTACGATTGAGCGGGCAGATATCATGCTTCTTTTGTGTGCACTGGTATTTTCCTTTCATATACTGGTGATTGATTATTTTTCACCAAAGGTAGATGGCGTAAAAATGTCCTGTATACAGTTTTTTGTATGCAGTGCACTTTCTGCAGTGGGAATGGTATTTACAGAGACACCTGACATTTCTAATATTCAGGCGGCATGGCTGCCATTAATGTATGCGGGTATTCTTTCCTGCGGAGTTGGTTATACCTTACAGATTGTAGGACAGAAAGGCATTAATCCGGTTATTGCATCCCTTATCATGAGTCTGGAATCCGTGATTTCCGCACTGGCTGGCTGGGTGATTTTGGGACAGGTATTATCACCAAAAGAAATTCTGGGCTGCGTATTGATGTTTGCGGCAATTATTATCACGCAGATTCCTATTGGAAACAAGAAAACAGATTGATTTTACGGATAGTCTCGGCTATACTGTAACAGAATAGAAAGAGAAAGAAGGCATAAGATATGTTGTCAAAAAAGATAAAACAGGCAATGGCAGGAAGTTCTGCAATTCGTGCCATGTTTATGGAAGGAAAAGAAATGGCTGCCAGGTTTGGGGCAGAAAATGTGTATGATTTCAGCCTTGGTAATCCGGCTACACCGGCACCGGAGAAAATTAAGACAGCAATTTATGATATTTTAGATAAAGAAGACCCGCTTGTGGTGCATGGATATATGGCAAATGCAGGATATGAGGAAGTAAGGGAAGCAATTGCAGAAAACTTAAATGAACGCTTCGGAACCGATTTCCATGCAAAGAACCTGATTATGACAGTAGGTGCAGCAGGCGGTTTGAATATTATTTTTAAGACGATTTTAGACCCGGGCAATGAAGTTATGGTATTTGCCCCGTATTTTGGAGAATATAAAAGCTATGCCGCGAACTTTGATGCAAAGATTGTGGAAGTTATGCCAAATGAAGCAGACTTTATGCCGGATTTAGCAGACTTTGAGCAAAAGATTACAAAAGAGACAAGAGCGGTTATCATCAATAACCCGAACAACCCGACCGGAGTGGTATATTCAGATGCAACTTTAAAAGAGATTGCCAGAATTTTAACAGCTAAGGAAAAGAAATTCGGAACTGACATTTATCTTATTTCCGATGAACCATATCGGGAGCTGGTTTATGATGGAGTACAGGAGAATTTCCTGACAAAATATTATAAAGATACGCTGGTCGGATATTCTTTCAGTAAATCCTTATCCCTTCCGGGAGAGCGAATCGGTTATGTGGTAGTGCCGGATGAGGCGGCGGATTCCGCAGAATTAATCGAAGGAATTACAGTATCCAACCGTACCTTAGGCTTTGTAAATGCACCATCGCTCATTCAGAAAGCAGTTGCAGAGTGCTTAAAGGAAAAGACTAATCTTGAATTTTATGACCGCAACCGTATTGCTTTATATGAAGGACTGACAAAGCTTGGATTTACCTGTATCAAACCACAGGGCGCATTTTATCTGTGGCTGAAATCTCCGGTTGCTAATGAGGAAGAATTTGTAGAAGCTGCGAAGAAATACCATCTGATTTTAGTAAAGGGAAGTGCCTTTGGCTATGGCGGTTATGTACGTCTTGCATACTGTACTTCTTATGAGACAGTAGTAAATTCCATGCAGGCATTTGCCAAGCTGGCAGAAGAGTATGGACTGAAGACAGCAGAATAGAAAATCAGAAAGCAGAAGAATGATAAAATCAAGCAGCAGATAGAAGGAGTAAGACATGAAAGCATGGGAAAATAATATTCGTAAAGTTATTCCGTATGTTCCGGGAGAACAGCCGAAGAAAGAGAAAATGATAAAGCTGAATACCAATGAGAATCCGTATCCACCGGCACCGGGGGTAAGGGAGGTTTTAGCATCCTTTGACACAGACCGGCTGCGTCTTTATCCGGATCCAAAGATTGAGAAACTGACGGACGCAATTGCAAAACGATATGGTTTAAATTCCAATCAGGTATTTGTGGGTGTTGGTTCGGATGATGTGCTGGCCATGTGTTTTATGACTTTCTTTAATTCCAATCGTCCGATTCTGTTCCCGGATATTACATATTCTTTCTATGATGTCTGGGCAGAGGAATTCCGTATTCCTTATAAACAGATTCCGCTGGATGAGAATTTTACGATTCGTACAGAAGATTATGCTGGGGAAAATGGAGGAATTGTATTCCCAAATCCAAATGCGCCAACAGGTAAGCTGCTTCCGTTAGAGGATGTGGAACGCATCATTGCACAGAATCCGGATGTCATTGTTATTGTGGATGAAGCATATATTGATTTTGGTGGAACATCTGCATTGCCACTCATTGATAAATATGATAACGTGCTGGTGGTCCAGACCTTTAGCAAGTCCCGTTCCATGGCAGGCATGCGAATTGGATATGCTATGGCACAGCCTGAATTAATTAAATATTTGAATGATGTTAAATATTCATTTAATTCTTATACCTTAAATAATCTTACTATTGAAATGGGAACAGCCGCTATTTTGGATGAAGCTTATTTTAAAGAGACGACACAGAAGATTATTGCAACCAGAGAACGTACCAAGGAAGAACTTCGGGCACTGGGATACCGGATGGATGATTCAAAGAGTAATTTCCTCTTTGTAACCCATGATACGATTTCAATGGAAAAATTGTTTGAGGACTTGAAGAAGGAAGATATCTATGTCCGTCATTTCTCCAAGCCGGAACGGATTGCAAATTACCTGCGTGTTACCATTGGTACAGATGAAGAAATGGATACGTTGATTGCATTTTTGAAAAACTATAAACAGTCATAGCTTATTTAGGAAAGGATTATTATGTTATTACATTATCTGATTGTATTTTTTATTTCTATGGTGCCACTGGTTGAACTGCGAGGAGCCATTCCATTTTCACAGGGCTTTGGTCTTCCATTGATACCATCTTATATTATTTCTATTATTGGAAATATGCTGCCGGTACCGTTTATCTATTTCTTTGCAAGAAAGGTGCTGATTTGGGGCGCAGATAAGCCGGTTATCGGAAAATTTTTCACTTGGTGTTTAGAAAAAGGTGAAAAGGGCGGCAAGAAGCTGCAGGCAAAGGCAGGAAGAGGATTATTCTTAGCATTACTCCTTTTCGTTGGAATCCCGGTACCGGGAACCGGAGCATGGACAGGAACACTGGCAGCCAGCATCTTAGATATGGATTTTAAATCGTCTGTTATCGCAGTTATGCTTGGCGTACTGTTGGCTGGCGTGATTATGATGTTAATCAGCGTTGGCGCATTTTCTATGATTCGCTAACAGAGTGGCTTATAAAATAGATAACGATGCAATAAAAACACAGAATATATGGTGATGATATTTACTATATATTCTGTGCTTTTTAAATGCTGATTTTATTTTTTTTGTACTTTGATTTGCAGCTTTGATACAATTTTTTAAAATTATGCACCACAATATGATTTCTATGGAAGTGCTTTTTCGGCAAAGTCTGTATTTACAAGTTCTTCATAAGGAGCAGCACCGGAGAGAACACCGGACTCTTCCAAAATCGTAAGCATTAAGTCATATCCTTCTTCCCGGAGAATTAAATCTGTGTTCCAGGTTTCCTGGTCATAGTAGCGGCTTACAATAAGTGTAAGGGTTTTAAGGTCGGTTTCACTAAACTGCGGAGCAATGACAGATGCGATTTCTTCCGGGCTGTGACTTGCTACATAATCCATGCCTTTCTGCAATGCATTGGTGAAATGCTGGATGAGGTCGGCATTTTCCTTAAGATAGCTTTCCTTGGCGCAAAAAGCGGTATATGGAAGGTGGCCGGAATCCACGCCAATGGACGCCACCACATAGCCGTCACCGGACTGCTCTAAAGCCGTAGCAGATGGTTCAAACTCAATGGTATAATCCCCCTGCCCACCGGAAAAGGCCGCAGCGGTGGAACCAAAGTCAATACTCTGGTCGATGTTGATTTCAGAAGGAGAAATGCCATTTTCCCGGAGCACATACTCATATACCATTTCCGGTGTTCCGCCGGCTCTTCCACCCAGTACATCTTTTCCAATCATATCATCATAGGAAAAGGAATCCGTATTTTCTCTTGCAACCACAAAGTTACCGGCACGCTGGGTAAGCTGTGCAAAGTTGATGACATGGTCTTTTGCCCCTTCCGTATAGGCATAAATGCTGGCTTCCGTTCCCATAAATCCCACATCTGCATCCCCGGAAACAACGGCAGCCATGGTTTTGTCAGCACCGAATCCGGTGGTCAGTGAAAGATTAATGCCCTCATCTTCAAAGTAGCCCTTTTCGATGGCTACATACATCGGTGCATAAAAAATGGAATGAGCCACTTCATTTAATTTCACGGTTGTTAATGCTTCAGAAGTATCTGATTTGCAGGCACAAAGCGGGAAGGACATAAGAAGAATTAAGAAAAGAGAAATTCCTTTTTTATAAAATCGTTTCATAGAGCATCCTTAAGAGACATTTGTATTATAGTATGAAAGGTGGAAGAAAATGTGCTATGATAGATAGGACAGTATTAAGATAGCAGATGCAAAAGGAGAACAGAACATGAACGACTACGTAGACCTTCATACTCATACAATTGCAAGTGGACATGCCTACAGCACCATTGAGGCAATGATAAAGGCAGCAGAGCAGAAAGAAATCCGCCTCTTTGGCATTACAGAGCATGCTCCGAAAATGCCGGGAACCTGCACAGAATTATACTTTAATAATCTTCGTGTATTAGAAAGAAAGCATGGAGAAATGTATACCTTGTTTGGAGCGGAACTTAATATTATGGATATGGAAGGACATGTGGATTTGCCGGAGCGTACCTTAAAGCAGATGGATTTGTGTGTTGCAAGCATGCATGGCCCGTGTTTTCATCCGGGAACCATAGAAGAAAATACAAGAACTTACCTAAATGTAATGAAAAATCCCTATGTAAACATTATTGGACATCCGGATGATTCTTATTATCCGGTAGATTATCGTGCACTGGTGGAAGGTGCGAAGGAGTACCATGTATTGTTAGAGGTCAACAATGGTTCCCTGACACCGGGTGGCTTCCGACAGAATACGAAAGAAAACAGCTGCAAAATGTTGGAACTTTGCAAGGAATATAAAGTTCCGGTAATTATGGATTCCGATGCACATGTGGATACTGCAGTTGGAAATCATCAATATCCATTGGAAGTCATTCAGATGGTAGATTTTCCGGAAGAACTGGTGGTCAATACCAATGTGGAGCTGGCGAAGAGCTTTTTGAATTATTTTAAATCACCGGAGCATCTATAAGAAGTTGTCACAAGTGAGAAAAGAATATCAATAGCAATATTGACAGAAAAAACGAGTTAGTATAAACTAACTCTCGTAAGGAACATTACAATACACACAAAATACTTTGGACGTAAAGGGAGCAGACTTTTGATGCGGGTCTGCTTCTTTTATATGCCATTAATTAGGGGATTGCGAAGGAGAATGGATGGAATAAAAAAGTTTTGTGGCATTCAAAGTATATTGATTTTCATATGATGAAAAAT